>NZ_JBEYZD010000013.1:0-158739 GCF_040645895.1 Streptomyces olindensis
GGGAAGACGCGGTTGATGTTGACGCCGTCCAGCGGGGAGATGTTGAGCCGTCCGCCGTAGACGGCCGGGGGGTTGGCGACGGGGCAGATCACCAGCTGGCCGGCGATCTCGTCCGGTTCCAGCAGCCCGGCCAGGCGGGTGGTGGCGTCGACGGGGACGAACTCGCCGCCGTGGACGCCACCGGTGATCACGGCCCTCGGGCCGGGACGGGAGCCGTTGACGAGGATCAGGGGAACGTCCACCGTCGTGGTGCCCAGGTCGGCGGGCAGGGTCCCGCGGGTCTTCTGGCCGGGCTCGGCCCGCAGCGCGCCGATGGTCAGGGTCATGTGTTTGCTCTTTCCGACTCAGGCCGTGGAAACGGCCGAGCGCAGCTCGGGGAGGGACAGGACCTCGTCCAGCGCGTCGACGTAGAGATCCACGTGCTCGCGGCGGAAGGTCATGGGCGGTTTGATCTTCAGTACGTTGTCGTGCACGCCATTGGGGAAGACGATGACGCCTCGCTCCTTCATGAGTTCGGTGACCATGAAGGCCTGCTCGGTGGCCGGCGTCTTGGTGGTGCGGTTGCGGACCAGTTCGACGCCGAGGTAGAGCCCTTCCGCCCGCACGTCACCGATGAGCGGCTGGCGCTGCTGGAGCTCGCGCAGCGACCGGGCGAAGTACCCGCCCACGCTCACGGCGTTCTCCCTCAGCCCGTCCTGCTCGACGATGTCGAGCACGGCCTCGCCGATCGCGCAGGAGACCGGGTTGCCGCCGAAGGTGTTGAAGTACTTCATGCCCGTGTCGAACGCGTCGGCGATCTCCCGAGTCGTGACCACCGCCGCGAGGGGATGCCCGTTCCCGAGCGGCTTGCCCATCGTGACGATGTCCGGGACCACCCCCTGGAGCTCGAACCCCCACCAGGGCCCGAGTCGTCCGACGCCGACCTGGACCTCGTCGGAGATGCACAGGGCGCCCGCTCGCCTGGCAGCGGTGAACACGCCGTCGAGGTAGCCGTCGGGGAACACGATGTTCCCACCCGATCCCATCAGGGACTCGGCGATGAAGGCGGCCGGGGGGCGGCCGTCGGCCGTGATCCGCTCGATGACAGCCGCGGCGTCGCGCGCGTACTTGACCCCGGCGTCCGCGTCGTCGTACCCGTAGGTGCTGCGGTAGCGGTCCGGGATGACGACCTCGTGGGTGGTCGCGGGCGCACCGGCGCCGCCGGGGCCCTTGTAACGGTTCGGGCTGATCCCGGTCACCACGCCGGTGTTTCCGTGGTACGCGCCGTCGATGTTGACGATGTGCTGACGACCTGTCACCTGGCGGGCGATCCGCAGCGCCAGGTCGTTCGCCTCGCTGCCGGTGCACACGAGGAAGACGACCTCGAGCGGGTCGGGCAGCGTGGCCACCAGCTTCTGCACGTAACTGGCGATCTGCGGGTAGACGAAACGGCTGTTGGTGTTGAGCTTGCGCATCTGCCGGGTGGCGGCGGCCGTCACGCGTGGCTCGGCATGGCCGACGTGGGTGACGTTGTTCAGCGAGTCCAGATAGGCCAGGCCGTCCTCGTCGTGGAACCACACGTCCCGCCCCCGCACGAGGTTCATCGGGGCGCGGTAGTAGTTGCGCTGGGAGCGGGCGATGTGGCGACGGCGCACTGAGACGACGTCGTCGATGGTGGGGGCCGCGGCGGGGGATTCGGTGAACCCGAGGAGCCGGGCGGGGTCGGGTGACAGGTGGCTCCACACCCGCCGTGCGGAGGGCGGCACGACACGAGGCGGCGGCCACGTGGCCATCCGCGCGGTGCGGTGGACCTGTACCTGGACGCAGGACCCGAGCGGGTCCTTGTCCTCGCTCGCGCCGGCACGTCCCAACGGCGCCCCGGCCGGGACGGTCGCCGCGACGGGCGGCGTGTCGTCGAGTCCCCACCAGCACGTCCAGAACTCCAGCCCCTCGACCGCATGGCGCAGTACCAACGGCATCCCGGCGCCACCGGGGGCCTCGACGACGCCGGGCAGCGGGCTGGCGACCTCCTCGGCGTCGGCCACGATCAGCGAGCCGCCGACCTGCACCGTCGCGGGCTCGTCGGCTCCCGGGCGGCGCCGGTCCCCCAGGAGCAGCGATGCGCTGAGGTGGGGCACGTAGCCCCGTCGCCGTCGCCCGTCGAGGACGTCGTCGATGCTCGCGCGCACCGCCCTCGCGTCGTGCCAGTCGACTTCGTCGTAGAGATCACTTGCCGGTCGCAGATCGAGCAGTCGCGGGGCCGGTGTGTGCGGGGCACCGTCTCGGGCCGCCTCTGCCAGGACCTCTTCCAGACCACGCTGCTCCCGCGTCGGGGGGAGCCCGCACGCGACCCGGAACGTCGCCTCGGCGACGTCGGGGCAGACCTCGGCCACCTGCGCGATCGCCGGCCAGGTGTGTCGCATGCGGGTCCGCCCGTACGGCGTGTCGCTCTCGGCGACCCGGCGCGTCCACGTCACGGCGTTCATGCACAGCCGTGCGGCCGCCAATGGATAGACGGCCGCCAGTTCCTCAGCCGTGAGGGGAAGCACCGAGTGGAAGCCGGCCACGACCTCGGCCGCAGCGGCGAGCGGGTCGGCCTTGCGGACCATGGCGTAGCCCGCCGCGATCGCCACCTCCGCCGCGCGCACGCTGTAGAGCGAGTCGCCCAGGTCGACGATGCCCGAGATCCGCAGCACCCCGTCCTCGTCGGCGTCGGCCAGGACGTTGGCGTCATTGAGATCCTGATGTACGACGCTCCGCGGCAGTCGGTCCCATACCGGCAGGAGAGCGTCGTACCAGCCCATGATCGTGCGCACCGACTCCCGCCGGTCCGCGTCCTGTACGGCGTGCAGCGAGGCCTCGACGATCTCGGCGGCCCGGCCCATGTCCCAGTCGTGCGGCTCCAGGCCCACCGGTGGCTCCACGCCGGAGAGTCCGAGGCTCAGCCGCCCGGCGGCCTCTCCCAGCTGGCGCAGAAGCGCCGCGGGGTGGTCGTCGAGTTCCGCCAGGACCCGGCCCTCAAGCCAGCTCATCACGCGGACCACGTGTGTTCGGCCCTCGTGGACGACGGCGGCGAGGAACTTTCCCTCGCGTGTCGGGACCAGCCGTGGCACCGGAAGGCCGGGAACGGTGGAGGCCAGGTGCTGGAGGAGCGAGTTCTGCCAGAGGACGTCGGCCGAGTCCGGCTCCGCGCGGGTGACCCGTACGAAGTAGCGCATGCCGTCGTCGCCGGTGATCCGGACGTTCTGGTCGATCTCCCCTCCCAGTGGGTGCTGGACATACCCCTCGAGTCCGAAGGACTGCCGCAGCACGTGATCGAGGAGCGAGCCCGGCAGTTGGCCGGTGTGACCGGGGACGGTCGTTCCGTCCTGGCCGGTGGTGGTCGCGAAGGTCATCGGTGCGTTCTCTCTCGTCGTCAGGTCGCTCATCACTCACCGTGGGCCTGTGTCACGACGCTCATCGCTTCACGGGCTGAGCAGGCCTTGGCCAAGCACCTGGTCGGCGGTCAGGTCCGAGGTGGGCCGTCACGACGTCACAGGTGACGTTCTGAGCCTCGACCTTGGCCTTGAGCTCGGCGTAGTCTCCGGGGGCCTGGGTGATCTCGATCCCGCTCTGCCTGGCGAACCGGTTGGCTCGGCCGCCTTGTCATCGCTTCCTGACCCTCAGCAGCGCGAGCTCTTCCAGCCCGAGGTGATGCGTCAGATGAAACCCCGCGGAGAACCCGGCAACAAGGGACGCGACGCCGCGACATCGACCCCGTATTTTGTGCTTGTGCACAATTACTGCCAGGGAGCCCCACCGGCATGTCGGCGGCATCACCCGGAGACGGCCCCGGCCCCGGATCCCTCCGGTCATGGCTGTCGCCGGGGGAGGCGGTTCTCGTGAGCGGCCCGGGACGCCGTCAGGGCGGGGCTCGCCACGACGCCGTGCAGGCGATCGCGCGCCGGCTCCTCGAGGAACGGCTCGAGGAACTGACCTCTCGTGCTCTCGAACGACTGGAAGCCGAGGAGCCCGCCTACGCGTCGGCGGACTGGGACCCGGTCCGGAAACGGGAGGGGATGCGACGAACCCTCGAACTCGCCCTGACCCGGCTGGCCGGCGGTCCCGTGCCCCGGACGGTCTCGCGCGCCACCGAGGACGTGGGACGCGAGCGAGCGGAGCAGGCGTTTCCCCTGACCGCTCTGATGCACTCCTTCCAGCTGGACCTCAGGACCCTGTGGGAGGCCGTGCTCGCAGAGGGGCGAGCACGTGGCATCAGCGCCGATCCCGACTTCCTCGACGGGTTGATCCGCGTCTGGGAGGCGACGGACGCCAACAGCGTCGAGGTCGTCGACGCCTACCGCCGCACCGAGCGCGACCTGGCGAGCCATCGTGCGGAGGTGCGCAACCGCGCCTTCACCCGCCTGGTCCTGGAAGGCGAGCAGGATCCCTCCATCGTCGCCGAGGCCTCCACGTTGCTGGGCTTCTCCGAGAACGTCGCCCTGACCGTGGTCGTGGTCGAATCCGTTCCTACCGGGGACCCGGCCGTGTCCCAGGTCGACGACGCGCTGCGTCGCGGCGGCCTGCTGCGTCACTTCGGATGGATGGGCGACGAGCTCCTCGGCATCATCGGTCACGGACGGCGCGATGAAGAGGCCGTGCTCGCCATGCTCCGGCCGTTCGCCCCGTGGCGCTGCGGCGTAGCGGAAGTCCCCGGCCTGGCGCTGACGGCGCGGGGCATCCGGTTCGCACGTGCCGCGATCCGCAGCTCCGCGCAGCCCGGAGTGCGGCATGTGCAGGGTCACTGGATCGGGGCGATCATGTCGGCGCAGGAGGAGCTCACCGGTGCGATGGCCACCGGCGTGCTGCGCCCCCTGCTCGAGCTGCGCGACCGCGACAGCATCGTCGAGACTCTGCGCTGGTACCTCGACCTGGGCTCGGTCGCCGAGGTGGCCGCACGCACCTACCGTCACCGGAACACGGTGGGCAATCGCCTGCAGGCCGCGGAAGAGGCGACCGGGCTGAAGCTGTCCCGGCCGAAGGACGCCGCCCGGCTGGTCCTCGCCCTGGCTTGGCTGGAGACGGACGCGGGCGCCCGCTTCCGGGCGACGATGTCCTGATCCACCGGTCGCTGGACGGGTCGAGGCAACCGGCCGGGGCCGCGACCGGGAGAGCTGGAGCCAAAACGCGGCGGCCAGAGGCCACATGCCCGTCATGTCATGAGGACGGCAGCCTTGGCGGCCGACAGCCCGGTCACGCCGCCGGGCAGCGGCGCCGAGCGGCCGCAGTTCGCGCCGGAGCCACTCGCGGTGCTTCTCAGAAATTGTGCACAGGCACAAAATTCGCGGTCGATCTCGCGGCCTCACGTCCCTTGTTGCCGGATTCTCCACGGTGCTTCACTGACGCATCACCTCGAGCCGGAGAGAGGCTCATCGCATCGGCGCGGTAACGATGCTGCCGCCGACCACCTGATCAGCATTTCGTCGTCCCCGGCCCTGCCCGGGGGCTCGTCCTCCAGCGGCGGCCCCTCGGGCACCCCTCAGCCCCCATCCCCTCAGTCCCCATCCCCCTGAACAGGTCGCTGCCCCAACGCCTCGGCAGCCTCCTGAACCCGGTGTCCCATATGTCAGGAAAGAGGTTGAATACCATGCGCCAGATCGTCACCTTCGACGCCTACGGCACTCTGGTCGACTTCCAGCTCGGCCCCACCACCCTGAAGGTCCTGGCCGACCGGCTGGACCTGGACCGTCTGAACGTCGACGAGTTCCTCGACGACTTCCGCATCATGCGGTTCCACGCCGTCCTGGAGGCATACCGCCCCTTCCGCGAGCTGCTGCCCGTCAGCCTGGAAATAGCGATGCGTCTGCACGGCCTGGAGTACCGGCAGTCCGACGGCGAGGCCCTGGTCGCGGCCGTGCCCACCTTCGGCCCCCACCCCGAGGTCCCGGCCGCCCTGCGGGCGCTGAAGTCCCGGTACGAGATCGCCATCATCTCCAACACGGACGACGACCTCATCGCCCAGAACCTGGCCAACATGGGCGTCGAGTTCGACCATGTCATCACCGCCGAGCAGGCCAAGGCGTACAAGCCGTCCCGGCAGACCTTCGAGTACGCCTTCCAGACCATGGACATCGACCCCGCCCAGGTCATCCACGTCGCCCAGGGCTGGGAGTACGACCTCATCCCCACCCGCGACCTCGGCCTCGCCCGCCGTGTGTGGATCAACCGCTACGGCCACAACGGCTCCATCGGCGCCCGCGGCAGCGCCGACTACCAGCCCTTCGACGAGCTGCCCGACCTGTCCGGCCTGCCGGCCCTGCTCGGCTGCTGAAGCCGGCCCCGGGCAACACCCCCTGGACTACCAAGGGCGCCCACGTCGTCCTCGTGGAGAAGGACAAGGTCGGCTCCGGCGCCTCCGGTCGCAACGGCAGCATGTGCACCCAGGGCATCACCATCGACCCGGCCGAGGCGCGGGGGCGCACGCTGCCCTGGTTCCGCAAGCGGCTGATCAACGTCGGCAGCTTCGTCATCGTCACCGAGCCACTGGGCGAGGAGAGGGTCAGGCAGCTCATCCCCAACAACCGCGTGGTCGTGTCCTCCAAGAACATCGGCCACTGCATTCGCATCACCCCGGACCATCGCCTGGCCTTCGGCGGCCGGGCCCGCTTCGCCCCCTCGGACCCCGCCTCGGACGTCAAGAGCGGTGACGTCCTGAAGCGGGAGATGACCGAGAGCTTCCCGCAGATGGCCGGGGTGAAGATCGACTATGTCCAGATGGCCACCCACATGGGCCGCGCCATGGCCGAGGTCATGGACGGCCACCCGGAGGCCAACCCATGCGCGGCTTCGGCTTCCCCAAGGTTCCGGTGCCGTTCTACAACGGCACCGCCTGGTTCCTGCCCTTCGCCGGGGCGTACTACAAGGCCAAGGACCGGCTGCGCTGACCCTCAGCAAGAGGCATACGTCGAGGTGCGTCAGCCGCAGTCACCGATACCTGCTCGCGAACGGGGCACAGCCCGGTCGGGGTCACAGCCCGCTCGGGCCGGGAATCAACCGGGCGGCCGGTGGGTTGTGGCGGGTGTCCGCGACCTCGAAGGAGCCGCCATGCCCGAAGAAGCAGCCGTCCATGAGCTCCGCCTGGTCGTGACCGCGGACGACTACGACGCCGCGCTGCGCTTCTACCGGGACGCGCTCGGGCTGACCGAGCGGGCCGCGTTCGCCTCGGAGGACGGGCGGGTGACGATCCTCGAGGCGGGGCGGGCCACGCTGGAGCTGACCGACCCGAACCACGCCGCGTTCATCGACGAGGTCGAGGTGGGCCGGCGGGTGGCCGGGCACGTCCGGGTCGCCTTCCAGGTGGACGACTCCACCGCCACCACGGCGAAGCTGGCCGCCGCCGGAGCCGAGGTGATCGCCGAGCCGACCCGCACCCCCTGGAACTCCCTGAACTCCCGGCTCGAAGCCCCCGGAGCCCTGCAGCTGACGCTGTTCACCGAGCTGGACGGCTGAGGCCCGCCCGGCTGCCCCGGTTCACCGGGCTGATGGCTGAGGGGCCCGCCCGGCTGCCCCTGCCGGGCGGCCTCCGGCGCCGGATACAGTGCTCAGCGTGTGGACGGACAATCAGCGCGCGGAGCCGGGTGCCGAGCGGCCCGACGGTGCGCGGCGCCGGGCCACGATCCACGACGTCGCACGACTGGCCGGGGTGTCACGCCAGACGGTCTCCCGCGCGGTCAACGACAAGGGTGAGATCGACCCGGCCACCAAGGAGCGGGTCCTGGAGGCGGCGCGGCTCCTGGACTACCGGCCGAGCCGGTTCGCGCGCGGACTCGTCCAGAAGGGCGCGGTGACGGCGGGCCTGGTCATCCCCGACCTGCGCAACCCGTTCTTCCCCGAGGTGGCCGCGGGCGTGCTGGAGGCGGCCGAGCAGCGCGGCTGGCAGGTCGTGGTGTGGGACTCCCGCATCGACGAGGCCAGGGAGCGGCAGGCCCTCGACGTGCTCTCCCACCAGGCGGACGCGGTCGTGGGCTACTTCAAGGACCCGGACGACGTGCTCACCCGGCACCTCGGGGGCGTGCCGCTGGTGCTGCTGGAGCGCGGTCCGCAGCAGACCCGGTTCGCGGCCGTCGGCATCGACGCCGCCACCGGCGTCGAGGAGGGCATGAAGCACCTGTTCCGCGCGGGGCACCGCAGAATCGGCATGCTGGACGGCGTGCACGGCCCCGGACCCCGCAGGCTGGCCTTCCTGGAGCAGGCGCGGCGGCTCGGTCTGCCGGTCGACGAGGACTGGGTCGTGGTCTGCCCCGAGCACAGCGTGACGGGCGGCGAGGCCGGCATGGAACGGCTGTTGCGGGCCCGGCCCGGCATGACCGCGGTCTTCGGCTTCAACGACCTGATCGCGGTCGGGGCGATGCGCACCGCCCGCCGCTACGGCCGGCGCGTCCCGGACGACCTGGCCGTGCTGGGCTTCGACGGCCTCTCCCTGGGCGAGCTGGTGGAGCCCGCCCTGACCACCCTGCACATCGACAAACGGCGCCTGGGGCGGCTGGCCGTGGAGCAGGTGGCCCGGCTGCGCGCCGGTGAGGAGCCGCTGCGCGGCGCGGACGCGTGGGTGACGCCCGAGCTCGTGGTCCGCGAGTCCGCCTGACCCAAGTCCGCCTGACCCGCCTCCTTCCTGCTCCCGGCCGGGGCCGTAGATCGGCCGCGCCGTTCCCTTGACACCGGTTTTCGGACGCCCCGATACTCGACGGCAACGCTCACGTGAACGTTCACGGCCCCACAGAAACCCCCACCGCGAGACCGGCGGCGCGACCACCAGCCCGCCCGCCGACATCGTTGTCTTCCCTTCCTCTTCCTCATCCCGGAAGCGTCCCCCGGAAGCGTCCCCCCATCCCCGTGCGAACGGGCCCGCGGCACAGCTGTGCCCGGCCGCGGCCTGCCCGGAAAGCGAGTGCGCGCCCATGGAACACCGAACGATGTCCCGCAGATGCTTTCTGGGGGTCTCCCTGGGCGGCGCGGGCGCCGGCCTGCCGGCGCTGAGCGGATGCGGCGCCGAGGAGGGGTCGGCCTCCGCCGGCACCGACCACCTCAGCCTCTGGTACTGGAAGGGCTCGCTGAGCGACAAACTGCTCGCCACCGCCGCCCGCGGCGTCCCGGGCCTGCCGGGGGTGAGGGTGAAAGGCGCCCAGATCCCGGACGGCGACATCGACTCCAAGGTGCGCACCAGCCTCGCCGCCCGCGCCTACGTGCCCGACCTGACGGTCGTCAACAACGACAACCTCGCCACGTTCTTCCCCGACGAGGACGAGTTCCTCGACCTGCGCACGCTGGGCGCGGAATCCGTCCGGGACCAGTACCTCGACTGGAAGTGGAAAGCCTGCTTCACCCCGACGGGCCGGATGATCGGCTTCCCCCTCGACGCCGGCCCCACCGCCCTCTACTACCGGCGGGACCTCTTCGAGAAGGCCGGACTGCCCCACGAACCGGAGGACGTCGCCGCGGGGCTGGCCACCTGGGAGAAGTTCATCGCCGCCGGACGGACGCTGCGGGCGAAGGGACCCGGAAAGCCCTACCTCGTCAGCAACATCGGCAACGTCTTCCAGCAGGTCCTGCTGCAGAGCCCCCGGCAGTTCGTGGACCCCGACAACCGCTTCATCGGCGACCAGCGGCACGTCCGGCGCGCCTGGGACCTGTCCGTGGACATCCTCCGCCAGGGACTCAGCGCCCGGATCACCGACGGCACACCCGACTTCAACGCGGCCATGAGCGGGGGCCGCGTCGCCACCATGACCACGGCGGTGTGGGCCATCAACGGCCTGAAGGACACCGCGCCGAAGACCTCCGGTTCCTGGCGGCTGACGACCCTGCCCGACGGCCCCTGCAACTACGGCGGTTCCTACGTGACCCTGACCCGCTACTGCCGGGACCCGGAGGCCGGCTTCGCCTTCCTGAAGTGGCTGCTAAGCCCGGCCAACCAGCTCAAGAGCTACCAGGAGATGGCCCTGTTCCCCACCACCCCGGCCGCCTACGCCGACCCGGCGATGCACGAACCCGACCCCTTCTTCGGCGGTCAGCAGCCCATCGACGTCTTCGGCCCGGCCGCCGAGAAGGCCCCGGTCGTCTACTTCAGCCCCTACGAGGAGACCGCCAACACCCCGTTCTTCCAGGAGCTGACCAATGTGGAGATGCTCGGCAAGAACCCCGACCGGGCCTGGCGGGACGCCGTGCGCACGGCCGAGACCACGCTGTCCCGGCTGGGGGTGAGCTGACGTGGCCACGGTTCTCGACCCGGCCGGTGCGCCGGCGGCCGGCGAACGGCGCCCCGCCCGCCGTACCGGATCCCCCCCTCCCGGGCGGAGACGGCACCTCCCGCCCCTCCTCGCCATCTCCCCGTTCTACGTGCTGTTCGCCGTCTTCGGCGCCTTCCCCGTCGTCTTCTCCATGTACCTGTCCTTCCAGGACTGGGACGGCATCGGCGACATGCGCTTCGTCGGGCTCCGGCAGTACGGCTGGCTGGTGCGGGACTCGGTGTTCTGGCACGCGGTGCTCAACACCTTCGAGATCTGGTTCCTGTCGACGGTGCCGATGCTCTTCCTGGCGCTCGTGCTGGCGTTCCTGCTGCACTCCCAGGTCCGCTTCGCCGGCGCCTACCGGGTCGCGTACTTCATCCCCAACGTCACCTCGATGGTCGCCATGACCATCGTCTTCGGCTCGGTCTTCGCCCAGGCGGGCCTGGCCAACGCGGTCCTCAGGGCCGTCGGGCTCGACGGGATCGGCTGGCTGTCCTCCGAGTGGGGCATCAAGTCGTCCGTCTCCCTCATGATCATCTGGCGGTGGGTCGGCTACAACGCCCTGATCTTCCTGGCGGGCCTCCAGGCCATCCCCACCGAGCACTTCGAGGCCGCCCGCGTCGACGGCGCGAACAGCCGCCAGACCCTCTTCCGGGTCGTGGTGCCGCAGCTGCGGCCGGTGATCCTGTTCGCCGCGATCACCTCCACCATCAACGGCCTGCAGATCTTCACCGAGTCTCAGGTGCTGTTCCAGTCGACCGACGTCGGAACCACGGGCGGGCCCGGGCAGGAGGGGATGACCATCGTGCTCTACCTGTGGCAGAAGGCCTTCAAGGAGCACCAGTTCGGCTACGGCGCCGCCATGGGATGGCTGCTCTTCGCCATCATCGCCGTCTTCACGATCATCAACTGGCGGCTGGTGTCCGGCTCCGACGACGACCGCCGGCCCGGCATCACCGCACTGCTGCGCCGCAAGGGGGCTCGCGATGGCCGCTGACAGGACGACCGGGAACGCCGGGCTCGCGATCGGCTCCGGCAGCAGGCTCTCCCGGATCGGCGTCCGCGTGGCGCTGCTGGCCGGGGTGCTGGTCTCGCTGTTCCCCTTCTACTGGCTGGTGGTGATGGCCTCCGGCACGTCCGAGGACATCTACCGCTACCCGCCCAAGCTGGTGCCGGGACCGCACCTGCTGGACAACATGGGCCGGGTGCTCGACACCATCGACTTCTTCGGCTCGCTGTTCAACACGGTCGTGGTCGCCGTGGTCGGCACCGCGCTCGTGCTGTTCTTCGACTCGCTGGCCGCCTTCGCCTTCGCCAAGTACGACTTTCCGGCGAAGAAGTTCCTCTTCGGGATGCTGCTGGTCACGTACATGTTTCCGGCACAGCTCTCCCTGGTGCCGCAGTTCGTCACCATCGCGGAGTTCGGCTGGGCCGGTTCGCTGAAGGCGCTGATCGTGCCCGGCGCGGCCAACGCGTTCGGCATCTTCTGGATGCGGCAGTACGCCCAGAACTCACTGCCGGACGAGCTGCTGGACGCCGGGCGCATCGACGGTGCCGGCTTCTTCCGCCTGTACTGGACGGTCGCCCTGCCGCTGTTCCGCCCGGCCCTGGCCTTCCTCGGCATCTTCACGTTCATCGGCCTCTGGAACGACTACATCTGGCCCCTGGTCGTGATGATCGACCCCGAGAAGGTCACGCTCCAGGTGGCCCTGGCGAACCTGAACGTCCTCTACAACGCCGACTACGCGCTGGTGATGGCCGGTGCGCTGATGAGTGTCATCCCGTTGATCGTGGTGTTCCTGATCGGGGCGCGGCACTTCCTGCGGGACCTCGCGGCCGGGGCCATGAAGATGTGAGGGACCGGGCCCGCGGGGCTCCCTCTCGGTAGGGTTCGAAGAGGGTTCCCGGTTGGTGAGGAGTGGCTGCATGGTCCAGGTCAGGCCCATGCGGGCGGATGCTCGGCGCAACTACGAGCGGTTGCTGAAGGTGGCCGTGGAGGCGTTCGCCGAGCACGGGGAGGGCGCGTCGCTCGACGACATCGCCAAGCGTGCCGGGGTGGGCTCCGGCACGCTGTACCGGCACTTCCCGACACGGCAGGCGCTGCTGGAGGCGGCCTATCTCGACCGGATCGAGGCGCTCGCGGCGCGGGCCGACGCGCTCGCGGCCGAACTGCCGCCGGGTGAGGCGCTGGGGGAGTGGCTGTACGAGCTGGGCGTCGGCATGATCCGGATGCGCGGCCTGAGGGCGCTCCTCGGCCCGGCCGTCACCGAGGGCGACTCGGCCGTGGCCACGGCCTGCGGCGACTCGGTGCGGAGCGCGGCGGGACGGCTGGTCCGCGCGGCCCGGCAGGAGGGCACGCTACGGCCGGACGTGGAGCCGATCGACGTCCTGCGACTGACCCACGGCGTGGCGACGGCGTCGGAACTGGCGGACGGGGAGGGCCGGCACATCCGCCGGTATCTGGGGCTGCTGACGGAGGGGTTGGCACCGCGGGGCGGCTGACGCGTCCGGGCCGCGGAGGACGTGGAGGCCGGTAGGAAGGGCCGGGAGGCCGGCGAGAGGCCGGTGGGAAGGGCTGGGCGGCCGGGAAGTCGGCGGGAGGCCAGTGGGAAAGGCGGGGAGGCCGGTGGGGATGGCCGGAAGGGCCGGGGGAGGGCAGTAGGAGGGGGCCGGGAGGCCGGTGGGAAGGGCTGGGCGGCCGGCGGGAGGCCGGGAAGTCGGCGAGAGGCCGGTGGGAAGGGCTGGGCGGCCGGCGGGAGGGGCCGGGAGGCCGGTGGGAAGGGCTGGGCGGCCGGCGGGAGGGGCCGGGAGGCCGGCGAGAGGCTGGTGGGAAAGGCGGGGAGGCCGGTGGGGGCGGCTGGAAGGGCCGTGGGAGTCAGGGGGGATGGTCGGTGGGGTGCCCCCGGCAGGTGGCGGGTGGGGTGTGGGGCTCGGCCGGGGGCGTTCCCTGGGGCGTGCGGGGGCGGTCAGAGGGACTGGGCCGCCGGCTTCACCATGCCCCTCACCGTGCGGGACTTCACGAAGTCGCCCATCGCCGTCATCTCCCACTCGCCGGAGAACTGGCGGATCAGCTTGGCCATCATCACGCCGGTCTGCGGCTCGGCGCTGGTGAGGTCGAAGCGGACCAGCTCCTCGCCGGTCGTGCCGTCCAGGAGGCGGCAGTAGGCCTTGGCGACCTCCGTGAACTTCTGGCCGGAGAAGGAGTTCACCGTGAAGACCAGGCCGGTGACCTCCTGGGGGAGGCGGCCGAGGTCGACCGTGATGACCTCGTCGTCACCGCCGCCCTCGCCCGTGAGGTTGTCACCGGAGTGCCGGATCGCGCCGCCGACGATCTGCAGCTTGCCGAAGTAGCAGCTGTCGATGTGGTTGCGCTGCGGCCCGTAGGCGATGACCGAGGCGTCCAGGTCGATGTCCTTGCCGCGGTACGCCGGCTCCCAGCCGAGGCCCATCCTGACCTGGGAGAGCAGCGGGCGGCCGCCCTTGATCAGGGAAACCGTCTGGTTCTTCTGGAGGCTGACGCGCCCCTTGTCGAGGTTGATCTTCCCGGCGCCGGGCGGGGGCGGGGGAGGCGTGGCCGGCGCCGGGGGAGCGGCAGGCGCGGCGGGCGCGGCGACCGGCGGGGCCACGGGCGGTTGCACCGGAGCCGGCGGCGGGGTCATCGGCTGGGCCGGGGCGGCGGCGGCCGGCTCCTCCACCGAGACACCGAAGTCCGTGGCGATGCCCGCGAGGCCGTTGGCGTAGCCCTGGCCGACGGCGCGGGCCTTCCACTGGCCGTTGCGCAGGTAGATCTCCACGATCACCAGGGCCGTCTCGCTGCCGAGCTGCGGGGGCGTGAACGTGGCCAGGACGGAGCTGTCGTCCGCGTTGCGGATCGTCGCCGTCGGCTCGATGCCCTGGAAGGTCTGGCCCGCGGCGTCCGGGCTCGCCGTCACGACGATCTTCTCGATGCCCGGGGGGAGGGCGGTCGTGTCGACCGTGATCGCGTCGGGTGCGGTGCCGCCGCCCGAGCGGTACGTCACGCCGGGGCCCGACGGCTGGTTGTAGAAGATGAAGTCGTCGTCGGAGCGCACCTTGCCGTCGGCGGTGAGCAGCAGGCCCGATACGTCGAGCCGCACCGGGGCGGCGACGTCCACCGTCACGCGGGCGGCGGACAGGGGGATGTTCGAGCCGGGGGTCATAGCTGTCATGCCGGGTGAACGAGCGAGGCGGTTTTGCCGTTCCCTTACCTTGCCGCCAATCGGGTCAGCGGCGATTGCGCGGGTGGTCCCGGGCGGTGCGTTCGCTGCCCCGCTTGTAGTTGCCGGTCCAGCGGGCCATGACGAGCTGGGGGTCGGAGGCCTCGACCTCGGCGAGGAACTGCGCGGCACGGGGGCCGTTCAGGGTGGTGGCGGGGCGGCCGTGGTGGCTGATGCGGACGGTTCCGCCCGCGTGCTCCTCGTAGGTGAATCCGTGGGGTCGTGGCATGCCGTGAGCGTACGAGGGCGGGGGCGGGCGCCCCACCGAATTTCGCCCGCCCCGCCTCCCGCCCAACGGCGCCCGGGGGGCCTACGGCACGACCACGATCTTGCGGCCGACGCCCGCCGCGAACTGCTCCAGCGCCTCCGGGTACCGCTCCAGCGGGATGCGGTCGCTGATGAAGACCTCGGGGTCGAGGACGCCGTTCGCGAAGAGTTCCGCCGCCCGTTCGAAGCTGTGCAGCACGGCCATCGAGCCGGTGATGGTGATCTCCTGGTTGTAGATGCGGTACGGGTCGATCGTCACGCGGGTCGCGTAGTCGGCGACGCCGAACTGCAGGAACGTGCCGGCCTTCGCCACCCGGTCCAGGCCGTCCTGGATCGCCGCCGCGTTGCCCGTGGCGTCGACGACCAGGTCCCAGCCCTGCGGGCGGTCCAGCTCGTCCGGGTTCGCCGCCGATCCGGAGACGCCGAGGCGGCGGGCCGTTTCCAGGCGGGCCGGGTTCACGTCGACGACGTCCACGCTCGCCGCGCCCGTGCGCTTGGCCAGCTCCAGCATCATCAGGCCCATCGTGCCGGAGCCGTAGATGAGCACGTGCGCACCGAGGCGGGACTGGAGGACGTCGTAGCCGCGCACCGCGCAGGACAGCGGCTCCACGAGCGCCGCGTCCTCGGTGCGGACGTGGTCGGGGAGCTTCACGCAGTTGGCCACCGGGGCGACGGCGTACCGCGCCGCGCCCCCGGCCGTCGTCACGCCGATCGCCGCCCAGCGTTCGCAGAGGTTGTTGTGGCCGGTCCGGCAGTAGCGGCACTCGTAGCAGTAGAGCGACGGGTCGACCGCGACCCGGTCGCCCACCGACACCTCGGTGACCCGGGTGCCGACGCCGACGACCTCGCCCGCGAACTCGTGCCCGGGCACGATCGGCAGCTTCGGGGCGAACTCGCCCTGGAGGATGTGCAGGTCCGTGCCGCACAGCCCGCAGGCCGCGACCTCGACGACGACCTCGCGCGGCCCTGGCGTCGGGTCCGGGACCTCGGCGACGACGGCCTTGCCCACGGACTCGATGACGGCGGCCTTCATTTCACGGCTCCCAACGACAGGCCCTGGACCAGCTTGTCCTGGGCGGCGAACCCCGCGGCGAGCACCGGCAGGGAGATGACGAGCGACGCGGCGCACACCTTCGCCAGGAACAGGCCCTGGCTGGTGATGAAGCCGGTCAGGAAGACGGGGGCGGTCTCGGCGACCACGCCCGTCAGCACCCGGGCGAACAGCAGTTCGTTCCAGCTGAAGATGAAGCAGATCAGGGCTGTGGCGGCGATACCGGGGAGGGAGATGGGGGCGACCACGCGCGCGAGGACCGTGGGCAGCCGTGCTCCGTCCACCCGGGCGGCCTCGATCACCGCGACCGGTATCTCGGCGAGGAAGGACTGCATCATCCACACCGCGATCGGCAGGTTCATGGAGGTGTAGAGGATGACCAGCAGCCAGATGTTGTCGAGCATCCCGGCGTTCTTGGCGAAGAGGTAGATCGGCAGCAGGCCCGCCACGGCCGGCAGCATCTTCGTGGACAGGAAGAAGAACAGGACGTCCGTCCACTTGCGGACGCGGTTGATGGACAGCGCGTAGGCCGCCGGGAAGGCCAGCAGCAGGACGAGGAGTGTCGACGCCACGGACGCGACCGTGGAGTTGATCAGGGCCGGCCAGGGGCTCGCGCCGCCGCCCGCGCCGAAGAACTCGCGGTAGCCGTCCAGGGTCAGGGCGGCCGCGAAGGACGGCGGGTTGGTCGCCGCGTCCGCCTCCGAGTGGAAGGACGTCAGCGCCATCCACGCGATGGGCAGGAAGAACGCGATGCCGAGCAGCCAGGCCAGCAGGCCCAGGCCCGCTCCTCTGCCACGGACCCGGCGGGCTCGCAGGGCGGTCGTGCTCATGCGCGGGACACCTCCTCGCGGAACAGGGACGACACCACGCGCAGGGCGAAGGTCGCGATGACGATCGAGCCGATGACGACCAGGACGCCCGCGGCCGAGGCGAGGCCGTTCTCGTGGGCCTGGTAGAAGCTCTGGTAGACGGTGTAGGGCAGGTTGGCGGTGCCGAGGCCGCCGGACGTGATCGTGAAGACCGCGTCGAAGTTCTGCACGATGTAGATCGAGCCCAGCAGGGCGCCGAGTTCGAGGTAGCGGCGCAGGTGCGGGAGCGTCAGATGGACGAAGATCTGCCAGTCGCTCGCGCCGTCGACCCGGGCCGCCTCGATCTGCTCGTGGTCGCGGCTCTGCAGGCCGGCGAGCAGGATCAGCATCATGAACGGGGTCCACTGCCAGACGAGCGAGGCCTCCACGGCGAGCAGCGGGGTGCTGGAGATCCAGTCGGGCTGTGGGCCGCCCACATAGTGCAACAGCCCGTTGAACAGCCCGTATTCAGGGTTGTAGAGCACATGCTTCCAGAGCAGGGCCGCCGCTACCGGGACCACCAGGAACGGGGCGATCAGCAGCGTCCGTACGATGCCCCGGCCGCGGAACCTGCGGTCCAGCAGGAGCGCCAGGACGAGCCCCAGCACCAGGCTGGCCAGCACCACCGCCACCGTCAGCAGCACGGTCGTCCACACCGAGTGGCGCAGGTCCGGGTCGGTGAGGACCTCCTGGTAGTTGGCGAGGCCGGTGAAGCGGCGGGCGTCGGGATAGAGGCTGTTCCAGTCGAAGAAGGAGATCACCAGCGTGGCCACGAACGGCAGCTGGGTGACGACGATCATGAAGATCAGGGCGGGGAGCAGCGGGGCGCGGGTCGCCCAGGCGCGCAGGCGGGCGGAGGGCCGGCGGACCGGGGTGCGTGTCTCGGGGGCGGCCACGGGGGCCGTGGTCATGGCGGTCATCGTCCCTCGTACTCCTCGGAGATCTTCTCGGCGAGCGCCTGTGACTTCCTCAGGGCCGACTCGACGGACTGGCGTCCGGCGATGGCCGCGCTGATCTCCTGGGAGACCTTGGTGCCGAGGTCGGTGAACTCGGGGATGCCGACGAACTGGATGCCGGGCGCGGGCCGCGGCTGCACCCCGGGGTCGTTCGGCCGGGCCTGCTCGATGGCCTCCTTGGTCATCTCCTGGAAGGCGGCGGCCTCCTTGCGGTAGGCGGGGTTGGCGTAGGTGGACGCCCGCTTGCCGGCCGGGACGTTGGACCAGCCGACCTGGTCACCGACCAGCTGCTCGTACTCCTTGCCGGAGGCCCAGGAGACGAACTTCCAGGCGTTGTCGGGGTTGCGGGAGGCCTGCTGGATGCCCCAGGCCCAGGTGTAGAGCCAGCCGGAGGACCTCGTCTTCTCGACCGGGGCGGGGGCGTAGCCGACCTTGCCCTTGACGGGGGAGTTCGCCGCCTCCAGGGACCCGGCCGCGGAGGTGGCGTCGTACCACATGGCGACCTTGCCCTGGGTCATGTTGTTGAGGCACTCGGCGAAGCCGGACTGGGCGGCGCCGGACTCGCCGTGTTCGCGGACCAGGTCGACGTAGAACTTCGTGGCCTTCTCGAACTCGGGGGAGTCGAGCCGTGCCTTCCAGTCCTTGTCGAACCAGGTGCCGCCGAAGGTGTTCACGACGGTGGTCAAGGGGGCCATCACCTCGCCCCAGCCGGGCAGGCCGCGCAGGCAGATGCCCTTCATGCCGGGCTCGGCGCCGTCGGCCTTCGCCGCGAGGTCCGCCACCTGCTGCCAGGTGGGGTGCGCGGGCATGGTCAGGCCCTGCTTCTCGAACACGTCCTTGCGGTACATCAGGAAGGACGACTCGCCGTAGAAGGGCTGGCCGTAGAGCTTGCCGTCCTCGGCGGTGAGGGACTGGCGCATCGGCTTGAGGACGTCCTGCTCGTCGTAGCCCGGGTCCTTCGCCACATAGCCGTTCATCTCGTGCAGCCAGCCGTTGCGGGCGTAGATCGGTATCTCGTAGTTGGACAGGGTGGCGACGTCGTACTGGCCGGCCTGGTTGGCGAAGTCCTGGCTGATCTTGTCGCGGACGTCGTTCTCCGGCAGGACGGTGAAGTTGACCTTGATGCCCGTCTCCTTGGTGAAGTGGGCGCGGGTCAGCTTCTGCAGCTCGACCATCTGCGGGTTGTTGACCATCAGGACGTTGATGGCGTCGCCGCCGGATCCGGCCCCGCCCGCCCCGACCCAGCAGCCGGAGAGCAGCGGGGCGAGCAGCGTCCCTGCGGCGGCCAGGGCGAGCGTGGCTCGCGGAGGCCGTCGTCGGCTCTGGGTTCGCATGGATCGCTCCTGGAATGAATGGGGAGATAAGGGGCAGCACGGGGCGTGGCTGCGCCCGGTGGGGGCGAAAGGGGGGTGGGTCAGACGCGGATGACGTGTGGCCCGAGCAGCGAGTAGCGGTGGGCCTCGGCCGCCGGCAGCAGGGTGCTCGTCACGATCGTCTCCAGCGTGCCGATCTCGGCGAACCGGCAGAAGCTGACCGCTCCGAACTTGGTGTGCACGCCCGCGAACACGGTGCGGCGGGCGGCGCGGATCGCCTGGGTCTTGACCTCGCTGACGGCCGGGTCGGGGGTGGTGAGGCCGTGCTCGCGGGAGATGCCGTTGGCGCCGATGAACGCCAGGTCGACGACGAAGCCGGACAGCATCTTCGTCGTCCAGTGGTCGACGGTGGCGAGGGTGCCGGAGCGGACCCGGCCGCCCAGCAGCAGGACGGAGACGGTGTCGCTGCCGGCGAGGGCGCCCGCGACCGGCAGGGACGCGGTGACCACGGTCAGCGGCCGGTCCCGCGGGAGCGCCTCGGCGATGAGCTGCGGGGTGTAGCCCTCGTCGACGAAGACGGTCTCGGCGTCCCCGAGCAGGTCGGCCGCGGCGGCCGCGATCCGGCGCTTCTCGGGGACGTGGCTGGTGGCGCGGAAGGCGAGCGTCGTCTCGAACCCGGCGCTCTCCACGGGGTAGGCGCCGCCGTGGGTGCGGCGGAGCAGGCCGTGGTCCTCCAGGACGCGCAGGTCGCGCCGTACGGTCTCCTTGGCCACGCCCAGGTCGGCGGCGAGGGCGGTGACGTCGACCGAGCCGTCCCGCCGTGCGGCCAGCACGATCTCGCGCTGGCGTTCTTCCGCGGTTCTGGTCATGGCCGTCACCCGCCTTCCTGCTGTGCTGCCCGCTCGGGCCCTCGGTCGGGCCATGGGGGAAGTTCTACAGCGGGTGTTCCGCGGTGGCCAGGTCTGTTGCGGGCGTGATCCTGCCCGTCTGTGCCCGTTCGGTCTCGCGGAGGCGCGGAGTGCCGCGGGGAGGCCGTGGCCGTCCGCAGGTGCGTTGTGGCTGGTCGCGCCGTTCCCCGCGCCCCTGAGGGCGTTGTCCCACCGCTTCCGGGTCGTGCCCGGATGCCCGAGCGGGCGGGCCCGTTCTCTGCCCGCCCCCCGTATGTGACGACGTGTTTCGGTCAGTACGGCCAGATCGGCGGGTCCGTCGGGAAGTGGCCGCCGAGGTAGGCGTGTGCCTCGTTCTCCGGGTCCAGCTCGCCCTGCTCGGCGATGAGCTTCTCGGCCCAGGGCTCGGAGTCGTCCTGCGGCTCGTAGCCGAGTGCCCGGGCGGAGGTGAGGTCCCACCACAGGCGCGTGTTGGCGGAGGAGCCGTGGACGACGGTGTGGCCGACGTGCTCGGCGGTCAGGGCCGCGTGGAAGAGGCGGGCGCCGTCGGCGGGGCTCATCCACACCGAGAGCATGCGCACGCTGGTCGGCTCCGGGAAGCAGGAGCCGATCCGCACCGACACCGTCTCCAGGCCGTACTTGTCCCAGTAGAGCTGCGCCAGGTCCTCGCCGAAGCACTTGGACAGGCCGTAGAAGGTGTCCGGGCGGCGCGGGGTGTCGATCGGGATCAGGGGGTCGTCGCCCTGGGGGCGCGGGGTGTAGCCGACGGCGTGGTTGGAGGAGGCGAAGACGATCCGGCCGACGCCCTCCTCGCGGGCGGCCTCGTAGAGGTGGTAGGTGCCCTCGATGTTCGCCTTGAGGATCTTCTCGAAGGGGGCTTCCAGGGAGATGCCCGCGAGGTGGATGATCGCGTCGACGCCCCGCACCGCCTCGCGTACGGCGTCCTTGTCCCCGAGGTCCGCGATGATCGCGTCGGGCGCGCCCTCGACCGGGCGCAGGTCGAGCAGGCGCAGGTTATAGCCGTACTGGGGGAGCAAATCCCGCATCAGGGTGCCGAGGCCGCCGGCGGCGCCGGTGAGCAGGACGGTGCGGGGAGCGGGCATCCTCGGGTCTCCTTGATCGCCAGCAGTGCACATGGGCGCACGGCATTCATATGCGTGGACACGCTAAGGAGGGGAGGCGGAACCCGTCAAGTGTGCCGCGGAGGGGGCGAATCCGCTGGTGTGACGCGCGTGTGCGCGCTTGACCGGCGCCAAGACGGCACCTTAGCGTGGTGGTGTTCAGAAATGTAGACGCCAATCATGAATATGGAACCGGGAGAGCTTGTGACGCCAGCCCCTCTCGCCGCTCGACTCAACGTCCCCAGCGGGCCGCTGTTCTTCCCGGTCACCGCCTACGGACCCGACGGCTCCGTGGACCTCGACGCCTACCGCACGCATGTCCGGCGCGGGGTGGAGGCCGGAGCCGCCGCCGTGTTCGCCTGCTGCGGCACCGGCGAGTTCCACGCGCTGACGCCCGAGGAGTTCGAGGCCTGCGTACGGGCCGCCGTCGAGGCGGCCGAGGGGCGGGTGCCGGTCGTCGCGGGCGCCGGGTACGGCACCGCCCTCGCCGTGCGCTACGCCCGCCTCGCCGAGGCGGCCGGAGCGGACGGGCTGCTCGCCATGCCGCCGTACCTCGTCGTCGCCGGGCAGGAGGGGCTGCTGCGGCACTACCGGGAGGTCGCCGCCGCGACCGCCCTTCCGGTCGTCGTCTACCAGCGCGACAACGCCGTCTTCACCCCGGAGACGGTCGTCGAACTGGCCCGCACCGACGGCATCGTCGGCCTCAAGGACGGGCTCGGCGACCTCGACCTCATGCAGCGCATCGTCAGCGCCGTCCGCACCGAGGTCCCGGGCGACTTCCTCTACTTCAACGGCCTGCCGACGGCCGAGCAGACCCAGCTCGCCTACCGCGCCCTCGGCGTCACGCTCTACTCGTCCGCCGTGTTCTGCTTCGCGCCCGAACTCGCCCTCGCCTTCCACCAGGCCCTCAGGACCGGCGACGACACCACCGTGGAGAAGCTGCTGGACGGCTTCTTCCGCCCGTTCGTCGAACTGCGCGCCCAGGGCCGCGGCTACGCCGTCGCCCTGGTCAAGGCCGGCGTACGGCTGCGCGGACTGGACGTGGGGGAGGTCCGGCCCCCGCTGCACGAGCCGACGGAGGATCATGTCAAGCAGCTCGCCGAACTGATCGAACGCGGCTACGCGCTGCTGGAGGAGGCCAAGTGAAGGCGTCGGCATTCGTCTACCCCTGGGACGTCAACGGGGACCCGGAGGCGCCCGCGCGGATCGCCGCGCTCGGCGTGGCGCAGGTGACGCTCGCCGCCGCCTACCACTCCACCCGCGCGCTCACGCCCCGCCACCCGCGCCACCGCATCGTCACCGCCGAACACGCCGCCGTGCTCTACCCGGCGGACGACCGCTGGGACGGGCGGGAACTGCGCCCCTACGCGGCCGGCGACTGGGCGCCCGGCGACGCCTTCGGCCAGGCCGCCGCCGCGCTCGCCGACGCCGGCCTGGAGGTGCACACCTGGGTCGTCCTCGCCCACAACTCCCGCATGGGCGCGGAGCACCCGGACACCTCGGTCGTCAACGCCTACGGCGACCGCTACCCCTGGGCGCCCTGCATCGCGCAGCCCGCCACGCGCGCGTACCTGACCGACCTGGCGGCGGAGGCGGCCGTACGCCCCGGGGCGCGCGGCACCGAACTGGAGTCCCTCGGCTGGTACGGACTCCAGCATCTGCACGCCCACGACAAGACCGGCGGCGTCGGCCTCGGGGACGCCGGGCAGTACCTGATGGCGCTCTGCTTCTGCCCGTCCTGCCGGGAGGGCTACGGCCGGCACGGCCTGGACGCGGACCGGCTGGCCGCCGCCGTCCGGACCGCGCTGGAACCGGTCTGGCAGGGGGCGCCGTCCGACGGGGGCTGGCCGGGCATCGAGAAGCTCCTCGGGGAGACGCTCGCGAACACCACGCGCGCGTACCGCGACGAAACCGCCCGCACGCTCCAGGAGGAGGCGGTCGCGGCGGTCCGGGCGGCCGCGCCCGAGGGCTTCCAGGTGCTGCTGCACGCGGACCCGGTCTCGTACCACGTGGGCGCCAACCCCGGCGTGGACCCGGCGCACATCCTGTCCGTCGCGGACGGTGTGGTCGTCCCCTGCGCGGGCGGCACGGGCACGCTGACGCCGTTCGCGGAGCAGGGCCGGAAGGGCGCCGTCATCGCCGCCAACTTCACCGTCGTCTCCGGCATGGGCGGCAGCCCCGGCACCCTCGCCGCCGACGCCGCCGGGGCGCGGCGCCTCGGCGCCACCGAACTGCGGCTGTATCACGCCGGGCTGGCGTCCGACGGCGACCTGGAGACGGTCCGCTCCGCCCTCGCCGGGCTCTGAAACAGCCAGGCCGCCGTCACCAGCAGGCCCACGCCCAGGGCCACCAGCACCAGCCGGTGGCCCACCGGCCCGACCAGGGCCGCCCCGGCGGCCAGCCCGACCACGTTCGGCGCGTAGACGAGGGTGTGGGCCGTGGCGGTGACCCGGCCCAGCAGCGGGCCGGGCGTCTCGCGCTGCACCGAGGTCAGCGTGGCGATCAGCACGGCCGGCAGGCCCGCGCCGATCGCCGCGCCGCACACCAGCGCCGACGGGTCGTACGGCACCGCCCGCAGGGCCACCGCGAACGCCAGCAGGGCGATGCCGTACGCCGCGAAACGCCGCTCGCCCAGGCGGCGCAGGGCGGGACCGGAGAGCAGGCCGACGGCGACCGAACCGGCGCCCTGCACGGCATACAGCACACCGGCGTAGGCGGGGGAGCGCCCGAGATCGTCGACGACGGCGTACACCATCGCCCCGTTCAGGCCGGCGCACAGCATGGTGGCGCCGCCCGCCAGGACCAGAGGGCGCAGCATGGGGTGCGCCCCTATGTGGCGGACACCCTCGGCGGTCCGCCGCCGGTGGTTCCGGGCCGACGGCGCGGGCTTCGCCTCCCGGCCGCGCAGCAGCGCGTACAGCCCCGTGGCCAGCGCGAACGTCACCGCGTCCAGCAGTGCGACGCTCGCGCCGCCGTACGCCGCGTACAGGCCCGCGCCCGCCAGAGGGGCCAGCAGCTTCATGCCCTCGCCGGCCATCATGCGCAGACCGTTGAAGTCGCCGAGCAGGGACGGGTCGACGGCGGTCGCGACCAGGGCCGACTCGGCCGCGTCGTGGACGACACCCGCCGCCCCGTACACGAACAGCACCGTGTACAGCAGCCACAGGTCGCCCGGCGAGTCGACGCTCACGAGGGTGAGCAGCAGGGCGCCCAGGAGCAGGTTCACGCCGATCAGCAGCGGCTTGCGGCGGACCCGGTCGGCGAGCGTCCCCAGCAGCGGTCCGGCCAGGGTCGGCAGCCACATGGCGAGCAGGCACAGCGCGGCCAGGCCGTCCGAGCCGGTGAGGTCCTTCACCCACACACCGGACGCCAGCCACAGGGCCGAGGTGCCGAAGCCGGAGACCACCACCGCGCAGAGGTAGAGCCCGGAGTCGCGATCGCGCAGGACGCGGACGAGGGGCCACGTCGTCTTGGTCGTCATGCCTGGCCATGGTGCGGCTAAGGACCCGGGGAGCGGATCGGGCAGGTTCCTTAAGGAGCCGAAGGTCCTGCGGTCGGAGGCCCACTCCCTCCGGCGCTTCCTTCACGCCCCGACCTGGTCGGGAAATCGTGACAGCTGCGTATCGATCTTGTGTGTGACCGAGGTGATCCATGAGGTGGAGGAGGAGCGCTGGTGCGGCACATGAAAAAGTTGCGTCGTGACAGCTCTAGGGGGTGGCTCGGAGGGGCCGATTCGGCGGTCCCGACTTGCCGAGTACGCAGAGATGACCTTGAGGCCCGAGCCACCCGTGGCTCCGGGGCGGCAGTTGATCACCGAGAACTCCGGTTCTCACGAGGGGAATCGACCGGCTGAGCCGGATGGTGCTCCCCGACCGCCTGAGGCATCGGAGGCCGTCGAGGCGCCGGAGCCCGCCGAGGAGGAAGTGGCCCTTGGGCGAAGCGAGTTCGCCGTGCTGCTGGAGGCGTTCCGGGACGCGGCGGTGCTGGTGCCGCTGTACCACGGCGGCTGGCTCACCGCCGACTTCGGCGGGATCCGCTGGATCCTGGCCTTCTCCGACGAGTCGGCGCTGGCCCGGTACGCGCTCGCTCGGGACGAGGCCGACCGGGAGTGGACGTACCAAACGGTCCTGGGGGCACGGCTGTTGGATCTGGCGGTACCGAAGGCCGGTGTGCCGTGCGGAGTTGCTCTGGACGCGGCCGACGGTGCCGAACACGCGCTGCTGCTCCCGCCGGTGACCGGAATCGTGCCCGACGCGTTCGCAGTGGACCATGTACAGCAAGGAGGGACGCCTCGATGACGGGGGGCGCCGGCAACGGCGATGATCTGACGGCGATCGGTCTCGACGAGATCGCCAAGGGACTGACGGCGGCGCTGGGCGAGTTGAAAGAGCTCGGCATGGTCGGTGAGGCCGGCGCGGGCCGTGGCTTCGGAGACATCGCACTGTCCGGTCTGGAGCTGGGGGCGGAAGGCCTCACCGGCGCCTTCGGGTCCTTTTGCGAGCGGTGGGAGTGGGGCGTCCGTTCGCTGATCCAGGAGGGCAACGGGTTCGCGTTGAAGACGGGGCTCGCGGCCGGGACGTACTACGAGACCGACCAGTACGTCGCAGGAGCGATGAAGGTCGGCGTCAACTCGGTGATCGGCAATCCGCACGCCTCGGAGGACGAGATCACCGGCAAGGACTGGGGAGAGGTCTGGTCGGACAACCCGGTCACCCAGATCAGGGACGCCGACTACAGCAAGGAGTCCTTCGACCGGGCCTGGGAGACCAGCGCCCAGGGCTGGCGGGACGCGGGCCGGGACGTCATGACGTCGGAGAACCTGGCCGGCATGGGGTCGCTGGCGCCCGAGAACATCCGTGAGCGTTCGGGGATCTCAAAGGCCGCGTGGGAGCGGATGCTGGACGAGCAGTTCGGCCCCTCGCCGGAGGAGCGTGCCCGTACGCAGGGCGGCGGGGGTGAGGGCTGATGGGCGTCCTCGACGACCTCGGCAGCGGCCTGGGCAGAGTGAAGGACGGCGTCAACGACGGCCTGACCGCTCTCGAGGACGGTGTCGACGCCGGAAAGAAGGTCGTCGGCGAGGGCGTCGACTGGGGGACCGACCGGCTCGGTGACGGCCTTGACCGGGTCGGCCTGGAGGGTGCCGCGGACGCGGTCCAGGACTGGGGCGACGAGGTCGCGTCCGACCTCGGAGCCACACCGGGCGAGCAGCAGCTCGGCGGGACCGAGGAGGCCGACGAGCTGATCCACGGCAACCCCGAGAAGATCCGGAGCAGTGCCAAGCACCTGCGGGACTTCTCCGCCGCCTTCGACAAGGTCGGCTCGGGGATGAAGAAGGTCGACTCCTCCGCCTGGCGCGGCGAGGCCGGGGACACGTTCCGCGAGAAGTTCGGCGTCCACCCCTCGAAGTGGTTCCAGGCCGCCGACGCATGCGCCGCCGCCGCATCCGCGCTGGACGCCTATGCGGGCACGGTGAAGTGGGCGCAGCAGCAGGCGCAGGAGGCCATCGAGCTGTACGCGCGTGGCAAAAGCGCGTCCGAGAAGGCCATCGGGGAGTACAACCAGAAGGTCGACGCCTACAACGCCAAGGTGCGGGCGGACCAGGACCCCGGGCCCATGCCAGGGCCGTTCCAGGACCCCGGCAGGGAGACCATCCGGCAGGCGCGAGAGAAGCTGGCCCGAGCCCGCGCCCAACGGAACACCGCCGCCGGTGACGCCGAGGCGGACGTCAGAAAGGCCCTCGCCCACGCCCCGGCGGAGCCGCCGCCGCTGGACCGCCTGACCGGCAACGTGGTCGACGGCCTCGTGGCGACCGGCGTCGAGCTCAACCACTTCGTCGGCGGTGTCGTCAAAGGCACGGCGGGCCTGGTCAGCTTCGCCCGCGGCCTGAACCCGGTCGACCCCTACAACCTGACCCACCCGGCGGAGTACCTCCAGAACATCTCCCTGACGCTCTCCGGCCTGGTCTCGACCGCGGCCCACCCCGAGCGCGCGCTGAACGCAGCGGTGGAGGGCTTCAAGAAGGATCCGTCCGAATTCATCGGCCGCCTCGTACCCGAGCTCATCGGCACGAAGGGCGCGGGGCTGGCGCGGGGTGGTCTGCGCGCTGCGGTGAGGGAGGGGATGGAGACGGGAGCGGGAGCCGCGAAGGCCGTACCCAACGGTGCGAAGGTCGCGGACGAGGCCGCCGACGCGGCGCCCAAGAGTTGGAGCGACCTCGCACGGTCCACGGACCACGTCAAGGAAAAAGCCATCCATTACGACTCCGTGGACCCACAGAAGGCCCAGGAGTTTCTGGACAGCGAATATCCGTGGTTGAAGGACGTCAACAGTACCGATACTCCTGGCTATCGAGACAACTGCAGCCATAACGTCGTCTCCGTGGACCGCAGGCTGGACGGGGTCGAGGTGAGTGCGGCGCCCAAGCTGCAGCCGGATCACATTCCCCCGGAGCAACTCGGCCTCAAGGACAGGGCCAAGGGGCACTATGACATGGTCAAGAGCTACGATGACATCATCCGAGACCTCCAGGCGCGCGGAGAGGGTTCGAGAAGCGCCGTGTACGTGAGCCGACCCGACGGCAGCGCCCACGTCTTCAATGCCGTGAACACCAAGCACGGGGTCGTTTTCCTCGACGGGCAGTCAGGAACCCTCGGAATGCTGGAGAAAAATGTGTCATCGATCGGACACATTCCTTACCGCGATGGGAGCTCCTGAGTGCTGAGTCGTGACGAGGCCGTGGCGGCGGCCGCCGAATACCTGAAAACCAAGGCTTTCCCTGAGAAGCCCGATTCTGTAGTAATGCTGCCGGAAACAGCGATCCGGTTCCCTTACGGCTGGACCGTGCGCTTCGATTTCAAGGAACACATCGACACGGGCGACCCCACGCAGGCTCCGTTCACGTCGCTCATCGTGGTACCGCACGACGGCACCGATCCGCACTTCTCCCCGACCTACCTTCCGGCGGACAAGTACATGGAACTCCGCGCGACGGGTGAATGGCCCCATGGATGGCCGCCGAAGAGGGGGCACTGAGGGATGTCGAGTCCCGACCAGAGGGCAACCGCCTGGCTGAACGCCACCTACGGCGGCCTCGTGGGGCTGGCCGTCGGGCACCCCGTGCACGAAACGGCGGCCGCATGGCTGATGGCCTGCCGACCGCTGCCGCAGCCGGGGTTTCCGGAGACGCCGATGATGGCCGCGTCGGTCGTCGTCCCCAAGGACGGCGGGACCCCGTTCCACCCGGCGCCCAGTGCCCCACTCGCGGACCTGGAACCCGTGGCACCGGAAGACGCGGCTCGCCGGGTCGAGACGCAGCCCCGTCGGATCAACATCCGCGGATGTGTCGTGACTCTGCACTCCACGATCAACGGCGCCCCCTCCACCCCCCTGCCCTGGCAGCCGTCGGACGAGGCACCCGGCTGGTGGGACCGGCTCACGCGCCGCTACTTCCCCGAATTCACGCGAGTCGGGGTCGGCGACTGGGACGACGTGATCCGGGCGGTCACACAGACCGGGCCGGACACCCGTGGCCTGGTCTGGGTCCGCCGGGAGGTCGGTGGCCACGAGGCGACCGGCAACCTGCTCTACGCGCACAACCACAAGGGACAAGTGGTTCTCCTCGACGCGCTGACCTCCTCTCTGGCCCGCCTCGACTCGTCCCTGGTCCGTGAGCTCGTGCTGCTCCGCGCGCTGCCCGGCGCGTTCACGCCGCGCCTCACCCCGTGGGAGCACGCGGCGCCCGACTTCGCCTCCGCGGTCGACAAAGCACGCCGCTGGCTTCAGGACGCCTACCACGGCGAAGTGGAGCTCCACGCTCCGACGGCGCAGGACGAGACCACGCGCGGCTGGGTCTTCTCCTGCAACACGAGCCGTTTCCTGCGCGAAGGCCACTGGCGGGACTGCATGCTCGACGCGACGGTCGTGGTCCCCAAGGACGAGGCCGCACCCTTCGGCCTGCCCAACGCCGACCCGTGGGGCTGGCTCGCCCGGTGGGACGCGGGCGGCACCGTCGGAAGCGCGGACCTACCGAAGCCACCGTCTCCCGCCCGCGCCGCGTGGTTCGAGTCGACGCTCGCCGACCTCGGCCCCGTGCTGTCCGTGTCCGAGCACCAGGACTGGGCGGCGGCGGTCGAGGCGGCTTCCGCACTGCCCGTCGCGGCCCGCGCCCTGATCTGGGCTCGCCGTACGGACGGCCGGGGCCGCGAGGCCGTCGGCCAGCTGGTGAACGCGCTCCGCCTGGAGGACGGCGTCGTTCTGGTCGACGGCGCGTCGGGCGAGCCGGCCGTCCTGGACCCGACGGGCGTCCACCGGTTGCACGTCGTCCGGTACCGCTGAGGGACGTCCGGGCAGGCAGCGCCGACGAGCACCCGGCCTCCGATGGCCGGGGCGACGCGCGTCTCGCCCGGGCCGTCGGGGGGCGTCATCCCGACCGGTGGGCCGTCGCGCTACGCCCCATCCCACCGGCCGGCCCGTGCGACATGGGACCAGAGACGGGACGCGGGAAAGCGTCGGGCGGGCGATGAGTTCTGCGCCCGGTTCCGGTCTACCTTCCGGACGACACCCGGAGGAGCAGCCCCATGACCGACAGCACAACGGGCACGACCAGCCCGACCCTCGACCTCGGACCCCACGCGCAGGAACTGGCGCGCCTCGTCGCCGGCGTCACCGACGAGCAGCTGTCGGGCCCGACCCCCTGCCCCGAGTACCAGGTGCGCCACCTGCTCGGCCACCTGGCCGGGCTGGCCGTCGCCTTCCGTGACGCCGGCCGCAAGGACCTGGGTGTCACCACCGACACCAGCCCGCAGTCCGCGCTCCCGGACCTCGCGCCCGGCTGGCGTGAGGAGCTGCCCAACGTCCTCGCCGAACTGGCCGAGGCCTGGCGGGACCCGGCCGCTTGGACCGGCATGACCCGCGCCGGGGGCGTGGACCTGCCCGGCGAGATCGCGGGTCTCGTCGCCACCGACGAACTGGTCGTCCACGGCTGGGACCTGGCCCGCGCCACCGGTCAACGCTACGACCCCGACCCGGCCGCGCTCCGGGTCTGCCACGACTTCCTCGCGGCGTCCGTCGACGACCCCGACCGCGGCGCGATCTTCGGGCCCGTCGTCACGGTCGGGCCAGAGGCATCCCTGCTGGCCCGGGCGGTGGGGCTCAGCGGGCGGGATCCGGAGTGGGCGCCTCACCTGTAGAAAGCGATTGCTGTTTCTTTGCCGAAAGCATTGACGAACCCCACGCGCCCTCCTACCGTCATCGCGTCGTACTTCGTACGTCATATATGAGACGCGATACGCGAGATCCGATACGCGATCCACCGAGACGCGAGATCCGAGAGGCGCGCATGACCTCTGTGCCCACGCCGATCCCCTCCCGCACGCAGTACGTGCTGGAGGGGATCAAACACCGCATCCTCACCGGGCAGTTGACGCCGGGTCAGGCGCTGGTCGAGACCGAGCTCGCCGCGCAGTTCGGGGTGTCCAAGACCCCGGTGCGCGAGGCGCTGAAGACCCTCGCCGGGACCGGGCTGGTCGTGATGAGCCAGTACAAGGGCGTCACGGTGCGCATGGTGGACGCGGACATGGCGCGCGAGGTCTACGACGTGCGGCTGCTGCTGGAGCCGGAGGCGCTGAAGCGGGCCGTGCAGCGCGGCGCCTCCCTGGACGCCGCCCGCGAGGCGCTGACCCGGGCCGACGCCGCCACCGACACCGCCGAACGCTCCCTCGCCAACCGGGAGTTCCACCGCGCCCTGTACCTGCCCTGCGGCAACCCGCTGCTCGGCCGGATGCTCGACGAGGTCCGCGACCAGGCCGCCCTGGTCTCCGCCGTCGCCTGGGCCGCCTCGCCCTCCTGGGAGCGGGAGGCCGGCGAGCACCGCGAGATCCTCCGGCTCGCCCTCGACGGCGACGCCGACGGCGCGGCCCGCGCGCTCCACGGCCACATCGCGTCCTTCGTGCAGCGCGCGTTCCCCGAGGCAGCACTGGAACAGGAAGGTCAGGAATGAGCAGCGTGGCGTTCGAGACCCAGCGGGCGGCCCTGGCCGACGTGGTGGCGATCCCGGTGACCCCCTTCGCCGAGGACGGCTCCGTCGCGCCGGACACCTACCGGGCCCTGCTGCGCCGTCTGCTCGACGGCGGCATCACCACCCTCACCCCGAACGGCAACACCGGCGAGTTCTACGCCCTCACCCCCGAGGAGCGCCGGCTCGTCACGGAGCTGACCATCGACGAGGCCGGGGACCGGGCCGTCATCCTCGTCGGCGTCGGGCACGACATCCCGACCGCCGTCGCCTCGGCCCGGCACGCCCGGGAGCTCGGCGCCCAGATGGTGATGGTCCACCAGCCCGTCCACCCGTACGTCTCCCAGGCCGGCTGGGTCGACTACCACCGCGCCGTCGCCGAGGCCGTGCCCGAGCTGGGCGTCGTGCCGTACATCCGCAACGCGCAGCTCACCGGCGCCCGCCTCGCCGAACTCGCCGACGCCTGCCCGAACGTCATCGGCGTGAAGTACGCCGTCCCGGACGCCGCCAAGTTCGCCGCCTTCGCCCGGGACGCGGGCCTGGAGCGGTTCGTGTGGGTCGCCGGACTCGCCGAGCCGTACGCCCCCTCCTACTTCTCCGCGGGCGCCACCGGCTTCACCTCGGGGCTCGTCAACGTCGCCCCGGCCGTCTCCCTGAACATGATCGAGGCGCTGCGCTCCGGCGACTACCCGGCCGCGATGAAGGTCTGGGAGCAGATCCGCCGCTTCGAGGAACTGCGAGCGGCCAACGGCTCCGCGAACAACGTCACCGTCGTCAAGGAGGCCCTCGCCTCCCTCGGACTGTGCCGCCGCGAGGTCCGCCCACCGAGCCGGACCCTCCGGGAGGACGAGCGCGCCGAGGTCGCCGCGATCGCCGCGGGGTGGTCGATATGACCGGCCGACTGCGTCCCGAGGAGCTCCGGAGCCACCAGTGGTACGGCGTCGAGGGCCAGCTGCGCACCTGGTCGCACAACGCCCGGATGCGGCAGCTCGGTTACGAGGCCGAGGAGTACCAGGGCCGCCCGGTGATCGCCGTCCTGAACACCTGGTCCGACATCAACCCCTGCCACGTCCACCTGCGCGAGCGCGCCGAGGCGGTCAAGCGGGGCGTGTGGCAGGCCGGCGGCTTCCCGCTGGAGTTCCCGGTCGCCACGCTCTCCGAGACGTACCAGAAGCCGACCCCGATGCTCTACCGCAACCTCCTCGCGATGGAGACGGAGGAGCTGCTGCGGTCGTACCCGGTCGACGCGGCCGTGCTGCTCGGCGGCTGCGACAAGTCGACGCCCGCGCTGCTCATGGGCGCGGCCTCGGCCGACGTGCCGGCCCTCTTCGTGCCCGCCGGGCCGATGCTGCCGGGCCACTGGCGCGGCGAGACCCTCGGGTCCGGCACCGACATGTGGAAGTACTGGGACGAGCACCGCGCGGGCAACCTCACCGACTGCGAACTGCGGGAGCTGCAGGGCGGGTTGGCCCGGTCACCCGGTCACTGCATGACCATGGGGACCGCCTCCACGATGACCGCGGCGGCGGAGGCCCTCGGCATGACGCTGCCGGGCGCCTCCTCCATCCCGGCCGTCGACTCCGGGCACGAGCGGATGGCCGCCGCCTCCGGGCGCCGCGCCGTGGAACTCGCCTGGACCGCGCTCAAGCCGTCCCGGATCCTCACCCGCGAGGCTTTCGAGGACGCCGTCACCACCGTGCTCGGGCTCGGCGGCTCCACCAACGCCGTCATCCACCTGATCGCGATGGCGGGCCGCGCCGGCGTCCGGCTCACCCTCGACGACTTCGACCGCATCGCCCGCACCGTGCCGGTGCTCGCCAACGTCCGGCCCGGCGGACAGACGTACCTCATGGAGGACTTCCACTTCGCCGGAGGCCTCCCGGCCTTCCTCTCGCGGATCACCGACCTGCTGCACCTGGACCGGCCCACCGTCAACGGCACCCTGGGCGAGCAGCTCGCGGGCGCCGTCGTCCACGACGACGACGTCATCCGCACCCGCGAGAACCCGGTCGCCGCCGAGGGCGGGGTCGCCGTGCTGCGCGGCAACCTCTGCCCCGACGGCGCCGTCATCAAGCACATCGCCGCCGAGCGTCACTTGCTCAAGCACACCGGTCCCGCGGTCGTCTTCGACGACTACAAGACCATGCAGCGCACGATCAACGACCCCGCGCTGGACATCACCGCCGACAGCGTGCTGGTGCTGCGCAACGCCGGACCCAAGGGCGGCCCCGGCATGCCCGAGTACGGCATGCTGCCGATCCCCGACCGCCTGCTGAAGCAGGGCGTGCGGGACATGGTCCGGATCTCCGACGCCCGGATGAGCGGCACCAGCTACGGCGCGTGCGCGCTGCACATCGCGCCCGAGTCGTACGTCGGCGGGCCGCTGGCCCTGGTCCGCACCGGTGACTCGATCACCCTGGACGTCGAGGCCAGGACCCTCCAGCTCAACGTGGACGACGAGGAGCTGGAGCGCCGGAGGGCGGAGTGGACACCGCCGCCCGCCCGGTACGAGCGCGGCTACGGCGCGCTCTACAACGAGCAGATCACGCAGGCCGACACCGGCTGCGACTTCGAGTTCCTCGCCCGCCCGGGCCGCGTCGCCGACCCGTACGCGAGCTGAACGGCCGCACCGCCCACGCACCTCCGCACCACCCACGCACCTCAGCACGACCCCGGCACGACCCTGCCCAGGGAGAAAGCGCTTCCCGCGCACGTACCGAGCACGACGTACCACGACGTACTGAGAACGGAGAACAGTCATGGCCCAAGCCGCAGCCGTGGCGAAACCGCCCGCGCCACCCCGGCGGCGCCGTGCCTCCGCCACCCCGCGCAGGCTCCCGTACCTGCTGATCGCGCCGGCCGCCCTGCTCATGCTGGGCTTCATCGCCTACCCGGTCGTCAGCGTCTTCTACTACAGCCTGCAGAACTACAACCCCACCAAGCCGTGGCGGAACGGATTCGCGGGCTTCGACAACTTCGTCCACGCCTTCACCGAGGACCCGGTCTTCTGGGACACCCTGGTCTTCAGCGCCAAGTGGGTCGTCGTCGAGGTCGGACTCCAGCTGCTGTTCGGTCTCGCGCTGGCCCTCATCGTCAACCAGACCTTCGTGGGCCGGGGCCTGGGACGCGCCCTGGTCTTCTCCCCGTGGGCCGTCTCCGGCGTGCTCACCTCCGCGATCTGGGTGCTGCTCTACAACTCCCAGACGGGCATCACCCGCTACCTCGCGGACCTGGGCATCGGCTCCTACGGCACGAGCTGGCTCTCGGACACCTCCACCGTCTTCCCGGCGGCGATCGTGGCCGACCTGTGGCGCGGAGTGCCGTTCTTCGCGATCCTCATCCTCGCCGACCTCCAGTCCGTCTCCAAGGACCTCTACGAGGCCGCCGAGGTCGACGGGGCCAGCCGGATCAAGCAGTTCTGGCACATCACGCTGCCGCACCTGAAGGACGCCATCATCCTCTCCACGCTGCTGCGCGCGGTGTGGGAGTTCAACAACGTCGACCTGCTCTACACCCTGACCGGCGGCGGACCCGCGGGCGAGACGACCACCCTGCCGCTGTACATCGCCAACACCTCCGTCGACGCCCACAACTTCGGCTACGCGTCGGCCCTGACCACGGTGGCGTTCGTGATCCTGCTCTTCTGCTCGATGGTCTACCTGCGGCTGAGCAAGTTCGGAGGCGAGAGCAAGTGAGCGTCAAGGAAGCGACCAAGACGGCGCCCGCCCCCGTGCGCGCCACCCCCGAACCGCCGCGACCGGCGAAGCGCAACCGGGCCTGGGACGAGGCACCCCGCTGGCAGATCTACCTGCCCCTGGGCATCTACCTGGTCTTCACCCTCATCCCCTTCTACTGGATCCTGCTGTTCGCCCTGCGCCCGGCCGGCTCGACGTCGCTGGTGCCCTGGCCGATGACCTTCGACCACTTCGAGAAGGTGTGGACGGAGCGCAGCTTCGGCACCTACTTCGCCAACAGCGTGCTCGTCGGCGTCGCCACCCTGGTCATGACGACCCTCGTCGCCCTGGCCGGCGGCTACGCCCTCGCCCGGTTCGACTTCAAGATCAAGCGGGCGTTCATGCTGGGCCTGCTCTGCTCCCAGTTCGTACCGGGCGCGCTGCTGCTGGTCCCGCTGTTCGAGATCTTCGCCGAACTCCAGATGATCAACAGCCTCGGCAGTGTCATCCTCGCCGAGACGGTCTTCCAGCTGCCGCTGTCGATGATCCTGATCAGCAACTTCATCAAGAACGTGCCGTACTCCCTGGAGGAGGCGGCCTGGGTGGACGGCTGCAACCGCATGACGGCCTTCCGGATCGTGGTGCTGCCGCTGCTGCGGCCCGGCCTGATCGCCGTCGGCTCCTTCGCCTTCGTGCACTCCTGGAACCACTTCCTGTTCGCCCTGATGTTCCTCAACAACCAGGACAAGCAGACCATCCCGGTCGGCCTGAACACCCTGATGAGCGCGGACAGCGTCGACCTGGGCGCCCTGGCGGCGGGCGGCATCATCGCGGCCGTGCCGGTCGTGATCGTCTTCGCCTTCATCCAGAAGTGGCTGATCACCGGCTTCAGCGCGGGGGCGGTGAAGGGATGAGACTCGGACGACTGGCCGTCACGGCGGGCCTGTTGGGGGTGCTCTGCGTCCCGGCCCACGCCGAGGCCCGGGACATCGGCCGCGACACCCTCCCCGCCGACGACGGCTGGGCCTCCGAGGGACAGGGCACCACCGGGGGCGCGGCCGCCGACGCCGACCACGTCCACACGGTGACCGACCGGGCCGGTCTCGTCCGCGCCCTGGACGGCGGCAGCGACACCCCGAAGATCATCAGGATCGCCGGGACCATCGACGCCAACACCGACGACGAGGGCGACCGCCTGGACTGCGCCGACTACGCCACCGGCGGCTACAGCCTGAAGAAGTACCTCGCCGCCTACGACCCGCGCACCTGGGGCGCCGCCAAGCCCAGCGGCCCGCAGGAGGAGGCCCGCAAGGCCTCCGCCGCCCGGCAGGCCGAGCGGATCGTGCTGCCCGTCGGCTCCAACACCACGATCGTCGGCCTCGGCGACTCGGCGGTCCTCAAGGGCGCCGCCCTCCAGGTGCGCGACGCGGACAACGTGATCATCCGGAACCTCGAACTGCGCGACGCCTACGACTGCTTCCCCGTCTGGCAGCCCAACACCGGCGGCCTCGGCGACTGGAAGGCCGCCTACGACAACCTCTGGCTGGCCGGCGCCACCCATGTGTGGATCGACCACATCACCGCCTCCGACAAGGGCCACCCCGACGCGAAGGAACCCACCCACTTCGCCCGCAACTACCTCCGCCACGACGGCCTGCTCGACATCACCAACGGCTCCGACCTCGTCACCGTCTCCTGGAGCCGGTTCACCGACCACGACAAGGCGATGCTGATCGGCAACGGCGACACCGCCACCGGCGACCGCGGGAAACTCCGCGTCACCCTGCACCACAACGCCTTCGAATCGGTCGTCCAGCGCGCCCCGCGCGTCCGCTTCGGCCAGGTGCACCTCTACAACAACCGCTACGACATCACCGACGGCGACTACCGCTACTCCCTCGGCGTCTCCACCGAGTCGGGGATCCACGCCGAGAACAACGCCTTCCACGCGCCCGGCCACGTGGAGGTCGCCGACCTCGTCAAGAGCTGGAACGGCAGCGCCCTGCACCAGGAGGGCACGCTCTTCAACGGCTTTCCGGTTGACCTGCTCATGATCTACAACGCCTACAACTCCGGCAGCGAGCGCGATCTGACGGCCGACGTCGGCTGGACGCCCGTCCTGCACGGGCCGATCGACAGCGCCGCCACGGCCGACCGGGCGGTGGCCCGCGGCGCGGGAGCGGGGAGGATCCCATGACCGGCCGCATGATCGACGCCATGAACACACCTGTGCCCGTCGTCCTCGCCGGTGCCCGCGGTCACGGCCGCTGGCACGTGGAGAACATCCGCCGCCTGCAGCACAAGGGCCTCGTCCGGCTGGTCGGCGTCTGCGAGCTGACGCCGCTGACCGAGGACGAACTCGGCGACCTCGGCACCCCCGAGCAGTCCGCCGACTTCGGCGCCCTGCTGGACTCCACCGGCGCCCGGATCGCCGTGATCTGCACCCCGATCCCGACCCACACCGACCTCGCGCTCACCGCGGCCGAACGGGGCGTGCACCTCCTCCTGGAGAAGCCGCCCGCCCCCTCGTACGCGGAGTTCCGCCGGATGGCCGACGGGGTAGCCGCGGCCGGAGTCGTCTGCCAGATCGGCTTCCAGTCACTGGGCTCCCACGCCCTGCCCGCCGTCCGCGAACTGGTCGGCCAGGGCGCGATCGGGCAACTGGTCGGGCTCGGCGGAGCCGGGGCGTGGGTACGGGACGAGGACTACTTCCGGCGGGCCCCCTGGGCGGGCAAGCGGCGGATGAACGGCGTCGACGTGATCGACGGGGCGCTGACCAACCCCCTCGCGCACGCCGTCGCCACCGCGCTCGCCCTCGGCGGCAGCACCCGCGCCGAGGACGTCACCGCCATCGAGACCGAGCTGCTGCGCGCCAACGCCATCGAGTCCGACGACACCTCCTGCGTCCGGATCACCACCGCGCAGGGCCACCCGGTCACCGTCGCCGCCACCCTGTGCGCCGAGCAGGCGGACGAGCCGTACGTGCTGGTGCACGGCAGCAGCGGCCGCATCACCTTCTGGTACAAGCAGGACCGCGTGCTGCTCCAGCGCGCGGGGCACGGCCCGGAGGAGTTCGAGCACGGCCGCACCGACCTGCTGGAGAACCTCGTCGACCACCTCACCACCGGCGCCGCCCTGCTGGTCCCGCCCGACGAGACCGGCGCCTTCATGAAGGTCGTGGAGGCCATCCGCACCGCTCCCGACCCGGCGCCGCTGCCGGACACCGCCTGGCACCGGATCCCCGGCGAGAACCGCCGCGTGGTGCCCGGCATCGACGGACTCGTCGCGGCCGCCGCCGACACCCTCTCCCTCTACTCCGAACTCGGCGCCCCCTGGGCCACGGAGCACCTGTCGAAAGAGGTGAGCACCAGATGACCAGCAGCAGCGACACCGCGGTCCTGCGCGTCGCGGGCCGGCCGGTCGGCCGGTACGTCACCCGGCCCGAGCTGCCGGGCCGGCTCTCCCCCCGGCCCTATCTGCACCCCGTCACCACCCTGGCCGGCACGGCGGTCACCGAACTGAGCCCCGCCGACCACGCGCACCACCTCGGCGTCGGTGTCGCCGTTCCCGACGTCGAGGGGTCCAACTTCTGGGGCGGACGCACCTACGTCCGCGACCAGGGCCCGACCGAGCTGGACAACCACGGCTCCCAGCGGCACGTCGCCTTCCAGCTGCGCGACCCGGACGGCTTCGTGGAGGAGCTGCGCTGGGTCGCCGCGGGCGGCGAACTGCTGCGCGAGCGCCGCACGGTCGCGGCCACCGAACTCACCGACCAGGCCTGGGCGCTGGACCTCACCTTCTCCCTCACCAACGTCACGAAGAGCCCGCTGTCGATCGGCAGCCCCGCGACCAACGGCCGCCCGGGCGCGGCCTACGGCGGCTTCTTCTGGCGGGCCCGCAAGGAGGCCGCCGCGCCGGAGGTCTTCACGGCCGACACCGAGGGCGAGGCCGGGGCACACGGCAGGCGCGCCGACTGGCTCGCCCTGGCCGGGGCCGGCTGGACGCTGGTCTTCGCCGGGGCAACCGAACAGACCCGGCGCGACCCGTGGTTCGTGCGCACCGAGGAGTACCCCGGCGTCGGCTCCTCGCTGGCGCACGACGAGCGGCTGCCGATCCCGCCGGGCGAGACCGTCGTCCGCCGGGTGGTCACCGTCGTCGCCGACGGCCGCCTCGGCCGGGACGCCGCCGCGGCCCTCGTCCGCAAGGCGGTGAGCCCGTGACCGCCGAGACGACCGGGGACACCTACACCAACCCCGTCCTCGACGCCGACTGGTCCGACCCCGACGTCGTGCGCGTCGGCGACGACTTCTACCTGACCGCCTCCAGCTTCGGCCGCGCCCCCGGCCTGCCCCTGCTGCACTCCCGCGACCTGGTCGACTGGACCCTGGTCGGCCACGCCCTCGAACGCCTCGAACCGGCCGCGGCGTTCGCCACGCCCCGGCACGACTGCGGCGTCTGGGCCCCGTCCCTCCGCTACCACGACGAACGCTTCTGGATCTTCTGGGGCGACCCCGACCAGGGCATCTTCCAGGTCAACGCCCCACAGATCAGGGGCCCCTGGACCCGCCCGCACCTGCTGAAGGCGGGCAAGGGCCTGATCGATCCCTGCCCCCTGTGGGACGAGGAGACCGGCGAGGCCTACCTGGTCCACGCCTGGGCCAAGTCCCGCTCCGGCATCAAGAACCGGCTCACCGGCCACCGGATGCGCCCCGACGGCACCGAACTCCTCGACGAGGGCAAGGTGATCGTCGACGGCGACCGGATACCCGGCTGGTTCACCCTCGAAGGGCCCAAGCTCTACCGGCACGACGGCTGGTTCTGGATCTTCGCCCCGGCCGGGGGAGTGGAGACCGGCTGGCAGGGCGCCTTCCGCTCGCGCGGCTTCTTCGGGCCGTACGAGGAGCGGATCGTCCTGGAGCAGAAGGACACCGACGTCAACGGCCCCCACCAGGGCGGCTGGGTGCGCACCCCGTCGGGCGAGGACTGGTTCCTGCACTTCCAGCAGCGCGGCCCCTACGGCCGGGTCGTCCACCTCCAGCCGATGTGCTGGGGCCCGGACGGCTGGCCCGTGCTCGGGGACGACGGCGCCCCCGTCACCGCACACCGCCGCCCCGCCCTGCCGCCGCAGCCGCCCGCCGCGCCGGCCACCGACGACGACTTTCCCGGCGGACGGTTCGGCCGCCAGTGGCAGTGGACGGCCAACCCCGGCGAAGGCTGGGCCACCCAGCACTCCGGGGACGGGCTGCGCCTGACCTGCGTCCGCTCGGCCGACGCGCACGACCTGCGCAGACTCCCGAACGTCCTCACCCAGCGGCTGCCCGGCAAGCCCTGCGCGGCCGAGGTGGAGCTGCGGCTCGACAGCGACGAGCCGGGCGCGCGGGCGGGGCTCGCGGTGCTCGGGGACGCGTTCTCCTGGATCGGGCTCCAGCGGGGCGCCGACGGGGCCGTGCACCTCGTGCACCGGTTCGCGGAGGGCGTCGCCGAACGGGAACGGGACGCCGACCACGCCCGGCTCGCCCCCGACGGCCGGGCCCGGCTGCGGATCGAGATCGGCGCCGGCGCGCGCTGCCGCTTCTCGGCCGACACCGGCGACGGCTTCCGGCCGTCCGGCCCGGTCTTCGCCGCCACCCCCTGGCGCTGGGTCGGCGCCCTGCTCGGCCTGTTCGCCCTCGCGCCCGCCGGAGGCGGGCACGCCGGAGCCGCGACCTTCACGCGGTTCAGAGTCACGCCCTCATAAGTCACCCTCGTACGCCTGTTGGGAGCCGCAATGACGCACTTCCGGAGCAAGCGCTTGCCGAGAGCGGGGCACGGCAAGGTCGTGGCCACCGTGCTCGGCCTCGTCGCCGCGCTGGGGCTCGGGGCGATCGGTGACGCGCGGGCGGCGGCGCCCGCAGCGCAGGCCGCGCCCGCCGCCGACCGCTGGACCGACCGGCCCCACGGCTTCGCCTCCCTCGCCGGCGGCACCACCGGCGGGGCGGGCGGCAAGGTCGTCACCGTCACCGACCAGGCCGCGCTGGCGAAGTACGCGGCGGCCGAGGAGCCGTACGTCATCCGCGTCAAGGGATCGCTGGACATGGACCCCTTCGGCACGGAGATACCCGTCGCCTCGGACAAGACCATCATCGGCGTGAGCGACACCGCCGAGATCGTCCACGGCGGGTTCACCCTCGATGCCGGCACGCACAACGTCGTCATCCGCAACCTCACCATCCGCGACACGGCCATCGAGGGCAACTGGGACTGCAAGGACACCGACTACGACGGCATCCGCCTCGACACCGCCCACCACGTGTGGATCGACCACATACGGTTCTCGCGGATCTGCGACGGCCAGCTCGACATCCGCAAGGACAGCGAGTACGTCACCGTCTCCTACAACCAGTTCACCGACAACAACAAGACCTTCGGCATCGGCTGGACGCCGAACGTCAAGACCCAGATCACCGTCGACCACAACTGGTTCCGGGGCACCAAGCAGCGCAACCCGTCCGCCGACAACTGCGCCTACGCGCACCTCTACAACAATTACCTGTCCTCGCAGCTGTCCGACGGCGACCCCGTGTGGACGTACGGGAACTGGGCGCGCGGCCGGACGAAGATGGTCGTCGAGAACAGCTACTACGACGGCGTGCAGCACCCCTACCAGGCCGACGCCACCGCCGAGCTGGTGCAGCGCGGGTCGGTCCTGAGGAACACGACGGGCCGGCACGACGCGTGGGGCACGGCGTTCGACCCGCGCGCGTTCTACGCCTACCGGCTCGACCCGGCCGCGGCCGTCCCCGCGCTGGTGAAGCGGTTCTCCGGACCGCAGAAGCGGATCGGCGGGCCGGTCACGCTGCACGTCCCGGGCGCCTACCCGACCGTGCAGGCCGCCGTGGACGCCGTGCCCGACGGCAACGACGTGCCGGTGCGGATCGCCGTCGCGCCGGGCACCTACCGCGAGAAGGTGCTCATCCCGGCGGGCAAGCCGCACATCGAGCTGCGCGGCACCGGACGGCACCGCTCCGACACCGTCATCGTCTTCGACACGCCCGCCGAGTACGGGGGATCGACGGGGAGCGCCACCGTCCGGATCGCCGCGAACGACGTCACGGCACGCCACCTCACCTTCAGCAACGACTTCGACGAGGCCGCGCACGAGCTGAAGGGCGAGCAGGCGCTGGCGATGAAGACGACCGGCGACCGGATCGTCTTCGACGACACGGCGTTCCTCGGCAACCAGGACACGCTGATGACCGACAGCCCCAAGCTGACCACCGTCAGCCGGGTCTACGTCCGCGACTCCTACATCGAGGGCGACGTCGACTTCGTCTACGGACGGGCCACCACCGTGATCGAGCGGTCGGTGATCCGGGCGCTGAGCCGGGGCTCGGACACCAACAACGGCTACATCACCGCGGCTTCGACCTGGAAGGGCAACCCGTACGGGTTCCTGATCACCAGGTCGAGGATCGTCAGTGACGCCCCCGCCGGGACGTTCCACCTCGGCAGGCCCTGGCACCCGGGCGGCGAACCGGACGCGATCGGCCAGGTGCTGATCCGGGACACCGAACTGCCTGCCGCGATCAAGAGCTCTCCGTGGACGGACATGAGCGGGTTCTCGTGGAAGGACGCGAGGTTCGCCGAGTACCGCAACCACGGAGCGGGCGCGACGGTCACCGCCGACCGTCCGCAGCTGAGCCACCAGGAGGCGCGGTCCCACACCGTCGCCGCCTACCTGAAGGGCACGGACGACTGGGCACCCCACGCCCACCACTGACCCCCCACACCCACACAGTTCGCTGGATCCGGAAGAAGAGAGCCGACCAATGAAGATCAGCAATCGAACCAGCAGCAGAGGCGGGCGCCGGACGTCGGCCGCCGTCGCCCTGGGGGCCGTGCTCGCGCTGACCGCGACCGCCTGCGGCGACGACGGCAGCGGGGCGGGCGGCGACAAGGGCTCGGAGGGCAGCGGCAAGGGCAAGATCGTCTTCTGGGACAACAACGGCGGTGTCCGCACCGAGATCTGGAAGGAGGTCATCGCCGACTTCGAGAAGGCCAACCCGGACATCAAGGTCGAGTACGTCGGCATCGCCTCCACCGAGTACCAGTCCAAGGTCGACACCGCCCTCCAGGGCGGCGGCCTGCCGGACGTCGGCGGTGTGGGTGCGGCGATGCTCGCCGGGTTCGCCGCGCAGGGCGCGCTGGAGCCGCTCGACGACCGGCTCGCCAAGTCGTCGCTGAACGGCAAGCTCAACAAGGACATGGTCGAGTCGCTGAAGGCCGCCGGCGGCGGTGACGACAAGCTGTACTCGATCCCGACCTCCGCGAACAACGGTGTGCTGTACTACCGCACCGACCTGTTCAAGAAGGCGGGGCTCCAGGAGCCGACGACCTGGGAGCGGTTCTTCGAGGCCGCGCAGAAGCTCACGAACAAGGGCAAGAACGAGTTCGGCTACACCATCCGGGGCGGCGCGGGGTCCATCGCCCAGGCGCTGGACGCGATGTACGGGCAGTCCGGCATCACCTCGTTCTGGGACTCCAGCGGTGACAAGACCACGGTCAACGACCCGAAGAACGTGGCGGCGCTGGAGAAGTACGCGAAGCTGTACAAGACGGTCACCCCGGCCGCCGACCTCAACAACGACTTCACCAAGATGGTCGCGCAGTGGGACTCCGGCACGATCGGGATGCTGAACCACAATCTCGGCTCGTACCAGGACCATGTGAAGGCGCTCGGGTCCGACAAGTTCCGCGGTATTCCGCAGCCGACCGGGCCCGGTGGGAAGCGGGTGCAGGTCTCCAACCCGGTGGACGGGATCGGGCTGTTCAAGAGCTCGAAGAACAAGGAGGCCGCCTGGAAGTTCATCGAGTTCGCCACGTCCAAGGCGGAGAACTCGAAGTTCAACGAGGCGGCGGGGCAGGTGCCGTCGAACACGGACGCGGCGCAGGACGCGTGGATCGCGAAGGCCGAGCCCACGAAGCTGGCGGCGCAGGCGTTGTCGGACGGGACGACGACGATCGTGCAGCTGCCGTACTACCTGCCCGACTGGAACACCATTTCCAAGGCCGACAACGAGCCGAACTTCCAGAAGGTGCTGCTCGGGAAGATGAGTGCGAAGGAATTCCTGGACACGATGGCTGAGCAGCTGAACACCGCGCAGGAGGAGTGGAACCAGCAGAACAGTTGATTGCCGGGTCTCGCCGTGGGACGGCCTGTGGTGTGCGGGCTGCGGGCCGTCCCTGGCTTGTCGCGCAGTTCCCCGCGCCCCTAGGGCATCTCCCGCCCTCTCCTGAAAGGAACTCTGCGTGTCCCTCAGCAGAAGACAGATGGCCGCCGTGGCTGCTTCCGTCCCGCTGGCCCTTGCCGCCACCGGTACCGCCTACGCCACCGGCCGCCGTCGCCGCACCCTCCACATCGCCGGTGACTCCACCGCCGCCCAGAAGTACGCCGATGCCGCGCCCGAGACCGGGTGGGGAATGGCGCTGCCGTTCTTTCTCCGCAAGGACCTGGTGGTTTCCAATCACGCGGTGAACGGGCGGAGTTCGAAGAGTTTCGTCGACGAGGGGCGGCTCGACGCCGTCTTCTCCGTGATACGGCCCGGGGATTTCCTTCTCGTCCAGTTCGGCCACAACGACGCGAAGAAGGAGGACCCGGCGCGCTACACCGAGCCCTGGACGACGTACCAGGACCATCTGCGGATGTACGTCGAGGGGGCCCGGGCGCGCGGGGCGCGGCCGGTGCTGGCGACCTCGGTGGAGCGGCGCAGGTTCGACGCCGCCGGGAAGGCCCTGCCCACGCACGGGGAGTACCCGGCGGCCATGCGGGCGCTCGCCGCCGAGGAGCAGGTCGCGCTGCTCGACACCCAGGCGCTGTCGCTCGCCCGGTGGCAGGAGCTGGGGCCCGAGCAGACGAAGACGTACTTCAACTGGACCCCGACCGAGCAGGACAACACGCACTTCAATCCGCCGGGAGCCATCGAGGTGGCCCGGCTCGTGGCGCGGGAGCTGCTGCGGACCAGGGTGCTCGGGCCGCGTGATCTGCGGCGGCTGGACGAGCGGATCCCCGAGTCCTGGATCACCTGGCCGGAAGCCGCCGCGTAGCGGAGAGCACCGTCCCCGACGAGAGAAGAGAGCCGCACCATGAACGTTCAGAAGTGTCATGATCATGCCATTGCGAGAGCCGTCGTGCTGGCCGGCTGCACCGCGCTCGTGCTGTCCCTGACCGGCACCGGCGCACAGGCCCAGCCGCGGGACGTGGCCCGCCAGACCCTCGGGGCCGGCGACGGGTGGGGCGCGTACGGCACCGGGACCACCGGCGGCGCCGCGGCCGACGCCGAGCACGTCTACACGGTCACCACGTGGGAGCAGTTCAGGGCCGCCCTGAAGGACGGCGGGTCCGCGCCCAAGATCATCAAGGTGAAGGGGATGATCGACGCCGTCTCCGAGGGCTGCGACGCCTTCGCGGCCGAGGGGTACGACTTCCAGAAGTACCTCGCCGCCTACGACCCCGCCGTCTGGGGACACGACAAGCCGGTCAGCGGTGAGCAGGAGGACCTGCGGGCCGCGTCCGCCGCCAACCAGGACAAGGCCATCAAGGCCAACGTGCCCGCCAACACCACGATCATCGGCGTGGGCAAGGGATCGGGCATCCTCGGCGGCAGCCTGCAGATCAAGGGCGTCGACAACGTCATCGTCCGCAACCTCACCTTCGAGGCGCCGGTCGACTGCTTCCCGCAGTGGGACCCGACCGACGACAACAAGACGGGCGCCTGGAACTCCGAGTACGACGGCATGGTCGTCTACGGCTCCACCCACGTGTGGGTCGACCACAACACGCTCACCGACGGCCGCTACCCGGACAGCTCCCTGCCCTCCTACTTCGGGAAGGTCTTCCAGCAGCACGACGGGCTCCTCGACGTCGTGCGCGGCTCCAACCACGTGACCGTGTCCTGGAACTCCTTCAAGGACCACGACAAGACCATGCTGATCGGCAACAGCGACAGCGCCACCGCCGACGACACGGGCAAACTCAAGGTCACGCTGCACCACAACCGCTTCGAGGGCATCGTCGAGCGGGCCCCGCGGGTGCGGTTCGGGCAGGTCGACTCGTACAACAACCACTTCGTGGTCACCAAGGGCCAGAAGTGGGGCTACGTCTTCGGCATCGGCAAGGAGTCCCGGCTCGTCGCCGAGCACAACGCGTTCACGCTGGCCCAGGGCATCAGCCCGGCGAAGATCCTCAAGAAGTGGAGCGAGGCGCCCGTCACCGCGAACGGCAATGTCGTGGGCGGCAAGGCCGTCGACCTGATCGCCGTGCACAACGCGGAGATTCCCGGCGAGACGCTCCAGTCGGGTGCGGGCTGGACCCCGACCCTGCGGGCGGGCGTCGATCCCGCGAAGGCCGTCCCGGGCATCGTCGGAGCCCGGGCGGGCGCCGGACGCCTGTGCTGATCTGACCCGCTCCTGAAACAGGGCCGGGGCGGCCCGCATCGCACCCCCGCCCCGGGGTGCGCCCGCCCCGGCCCTCCCTCACCCCGCACCAGCCGCACCGCGAAGGAGCAGCCGCATGCTCTCGCAGCACCGTCGTCCCCTCTCCCGCCGCGGGTTCCTCGTCGCCGGCGCCGCAGCCGGCGCCGCCCTCGGCCTCGCCCCCGGCCCCGCGCGGGCCGCCGCCCGCCCGCGCCCGTTCGGCCGCTACGGCTCACCGGCCGCCCGGCTCGATTCCAAGACGCTGTACGTCCACCCCGGCGGCGCCGGTGACGTCACCACGGTCCGGGACGCCGTGGCAGCGGCGGACGGCAGCGGGTACACCCTCGTCATCGCCCCCGGCGTCTACCGGCAGACCGTCGCCGTCGACCGGACCCGCACCGAGATGACCTGGATCGGGGCGAGCGAGGACCCCCGGGACGTCGTGATCGTCTACGACAACGCGGCCGGGACCCCCAAGCCCGGCGGCGGCAGCTACGGCACCACCGGCTCCGCCACCACCACCCTGCAGGCCGACGGCTTCACCGCCCACCGGATCACCTTCGCCAACGACTGGCTGCGCGCCGACCACCCCGGCATCACCGGCACCCAGGCCGTCGCCCTCAAGGTCCAGGGCGACCGGTCCGCCTTCCACCACTGCCGGTTCCTCGGCCACCAGGACACCCTGTACGCCGACTCCATGGCCCTCGGCACCTTCGCCCGCCAGTACTTCGCCCACTGCTACGCCGAGGGCGACGTCGACTTCGTCTTCGGCCGGGGCACCGCCGTCTTCGAGCACTGCCACTTCCGGACCCTGGACCGGACCGACCTGTCCGGCGCCCCGTACGGCTTCGTCTTCGCGCCGTCGACCGCCGGGGCCAATCCGCTCGGCTACCTGGTGACCAGGAGCCGCGTCAGCAGCGAGGCCCCCGACGGCTTCCACAAGCTGGCCCGGCCCTGGGTGCCCAGTTCCGACACCACCGCCCGGCCCATGCTCACCGTCCGGGACACCTGGCTCGGGCCGGGCATCGACGCTGCCGCCCCCTACGCCAACATGTCGAACTCCCACCCGTGGCAGTCGATGCGGTTCGCCGAGTACCGCAACACCGGCCCGGGCGCCCGGATCACGGTCCCCGAGAACCGCCCCCAACTCACCGCCGAACAGGCCCGCTCCGCCACCCGCGCCGCCCACCTCGGCGACTGGGAGCCGTGGAAGGAGGTCTGCTGAATGCACCGGCGCACCCTGCTCACCGGATTCGCCGGCGGACTGGTCGCCGCCGGTGCCGCACCCGCCTTCGCCGCGGCCGACCGCCGCGTCCTGCACGTCCGGCCGGGCGACTCCGTCCAGGCCGCGGTGGACGCGGTGGACGGGCCGGGCCGGACGATCGTCGTGCACCCGGGGACGTACCGCGAGGTGGTGAAAGTCCCGGCCCGGGCGGCCGGGCTCACCCTCCGGGGTCTCACCCGGGACCCCCGCGACACCGTCATCGTGTACGACAACGCCAACGGCACGCCCAGGCCGGACGGTTCGGGCACCTACGGGACGGCGGGCTCCGCCACCTTCACCTCGGCGGCCCCCGGGCTGACCGTCCGCGACCTGACCCTGGCCAACGACTGGCTGCGCGCCGACCACCCCGAGATCACGGGAACGCAGGCCGTGGCGGCGTACACGTACGGCGACCGGACCCGTTTCGAGAACGTCCGGCTCCTGGCCCACCAGGACACCCTCTTCGTGGACACCACCGCCCTGGACGCCTTCGACCGGCAGTACTTCCGGCACTGCCACATCCAGGGCGACGTCGACTTCGTCTTCGGGCGGGCGACGGCCGTGTTCGAGGAGTGCCACTTCCGCACCCTGGCACGGGACGTGGACTTCACCCCCAAGGGCATGGTGTTCGCCCCCTCCACGGCCCGGGCGAACCCGCACGGCATCCTCGCCGTCCGCTGCCGCGTCACCTCCGGCGCCGAGGACGGGGCGTACAAGCTGGCCCGGCCCTGGGTGCCGTCGTACGAGACCACGGCCCGGCCGTCGCTGGTCGTGCGCGAGACCCGGATCGGGCCGGGCATCGACGCGGTGGCCCCGTACACCAACATGCGGGAGGCCCACCCCTGGCAGTCGATGCGGTTCGCCGAGTACCGCAACACCGGGCCGGGGGCCGCCGTCTCCGTGCCGGAGAACCGGCCCCAGCTCACCGCCGAGCAGGCCCGGTCGCACACCAAGGAGACCTATCTCGGCGACTGGCGGCCCTGTGCGTAGGGCCGCCGCTCTCCTCCTGGGTGTGTGTCTGCTCTGGCCCGCCCCGCCGGCCTCCGCCGCCGAACGCGCGCCCGTCGGCTGGGCCTCGACGGGCCCGGGCACGAGCGGCGGGGCGGGCGGCCGGACCTGGACGGTGGACACGCGCGCCGAGCTCAAGGAGGCCCTCGCGAACGGCGGGGAGCCCACCGCGCCCAAGGTGATCCGGGTCGTCGGCGACATCGACGGCCACGAGAGCGACGACGGCTCCCTGCTCGGCGAGCAGGACTACGCGCCCGGCTACGACCTCCGCAAGTACATGTCCTGCTTCGGGGAGGACGGCTCCGCCTGGTCCGACACCCGCTTCGACCACTGCAAGCAGCAGCGGCACCTGCGCCAGACCGGGTCGAACAGACAGAAGGCGCAGATCCAGCTGACCGTGCCGAGCAACACCACGCTCGTCGGCGTGGGCCGCGACGCCCGGCTGCTCGGGGTGTTCCTGACCGTCAACACCGGCCGGAACATCATCGTGCGCAACCTGCGCCTGGAGGCACCCGTCGACCACTTCACCAGCTGGTCCCCGGCCGACGGGACTCGCGGCAGCTGGAACGCCCGCTTCGACGCGCTCACCGTCATCACCGGCAAGCACCTCTGGATCGACCACTGCACCTTCACCGACGGCCGGTTCCCCGACCGCGAGGCGCCCCTCGGCTTCCACGGCGAGCGCGTGCAGCGGCACGACGGACTGCTGGACATCGAGGACGGCTCCGACTTCGTCACCGTCTCCGACAGCCGGTTCGAGGACCACGACAAGGCGATCCTGGTCGGCTCGGGCGACGGGCGCGGCGACCGGGACCGGGGGCACCTCAAGGTGACCTTCGCCCGCAACCTCTTCGACGGCATCGCGCAGCGCGCCCCGCGCGTCCGCTTCGGGCAGGTGCACGTCGTCAACAACGTCCACCGGGGACGGACCCCGCTCTACGCCCTGGGCGTCGGCGTGGAGTCCGCGCTCTTCTCCGAGCGCAACGTCTTCCGGTACCCGGGGGCCGGACCGTCCGTCGCCCTCGCCGCGTACGGGGGCGAGCGGTTCCACGACACCGGCTCCTGGTTCAACGGCCGGCCCGCCCGCCTGGACGCCGTGGCGAGCGGACTGGGCCTGGACAGCGACGTCGGCTGGGACCCCGCCGACGTGTACGACCACCGCGCCCTGGCGTCGGCGTCGGCGGTCGAGCGGTACGTGCTGCGGCACGCCGGAGCGGGGAGGCCGGATGGACGCCCATGAGCCGCTGGGACGGCGCGGGTTCGTGGTCGGGGCCGGCGCGGCCCTGCTGGCGGGGGGAGCGGTGAGCGGGGCGGAGGCGGCGGTCGTCGACGGCCCGCTGCCCGACTTCCACCCGGCGCTCAAGGACGCCCTGACCTTCCCGCTCGCCTGGGGCCGCTCCCCGGTCCGTGACTTCCGCGCCTGGCGGCGTGCCGCCCGGGCCGTGGTCGAGGAGCACCTCCTCGTCGAGCGGCAGGACCGCACGCCGTACGCGCCGGAGTTCGGCGACCGCTCCCCGGGGGACGGCTTCACCCGGGAGTCGGTGACCGTCTCCCTCACCCGCTACGAGCGCGTGCGGGGTGCCCTGCTCACCCCGCACGGCCGCGGTCCCTTCCCGGCCGTGCTGCTCCTGCACGACCACGGCGCCCGGTTCGACATCGGCAAGGAGAAACTCGTCCGGCCCTGGTACGACGACACCCGCCTCGCCTCCGCCTCGGCCTGGGCCGACAAGTACTTCAGCGGGCGGTTCGTCGGCGACGAACTGGCCCGGCGGGGCTATGTGGTGCTGTGCCTGGACGCGCTCGGCTGGGGCGACCGCGGGCCCCTCGCCTACGAGCAGCAGCAGGCCCTGGCGTCCAGCTTCCTCAACCTCGGTTCCTCGCTCGCCGGGCTCATGGCCCGGGAGGACGAGCGGGCCGCCGCCTTCCTGGCGGGGCTCGACCGGGTGGACGCCCGGCGGGTCGCGGCCGTCGGCTTCTCCATGGGCGCCTACCGCGCCTGGCAGACCGCCGCCCTCAGCGACCACGTCGCGGCCGCCGCGAGCGTCTGCTGGATGACCGGCCTGAAGGAGATGATGGTGCCCGGCAACAACACGCTGCGCGGGCAGTCGGCCTACTACATGCTCCACCCCGGGCTCGCCCGGCACCTCGACATCCCCGACGTGGCGAGCATCGCGGCCCCCCGGCCGATGCTGTTCTTCCACGGCGGTCTCGACACGCTGTTCCCGGCCGAGGGCGTACGGGTCGCCCAGGACAAGCTGCGTGCCGTCTGGCGGGCGCGGAACGCCGAGGACCGGATACGGCTGAAGACGTGGCCGGAGCTCGGCCACGTCTTCACCGACCGGATGCAGGACGAGGTCTTCAGCTGGCTCGACGACGTCCTGTGAGGCTCACCGCCGTACCGGCCTGATCCCCTCCAGCGTCGGGATCACCGGCTTGATGGTGCCGTCGGCCGCGAACTCCATGCGGTCGATGGTCGTCTCGCGGTGCATGCCGTCGCCGCCCGGGCGGCCGGGGCCGTTGAGGGCGAAGCGGTGGTAGACGGCGTACCAGTCGTCGGTGCCGGGGGCGTTCACCACCGAGTGGTGACCGGTGCCGAGGATGCCGTACTCCGGCCGCTTCTCAAGGATCGTGCCGCGCTTGGTCCACGGGCCGAGCGGGGACGGTCCCGTCGCGTACGCCACGTGGTAGTTCTCGCTGCGCGTGTCGTCCTCCGACCACATGAAGTAGTACGTGCCCTTCCGCTTGATCACGAAGGAGCCCTCGCGGAAGTTCGCCGGGGTGATGTCCTGCACCTGCGAGGCGTCGTACGACACCATGTCGTCGTTCAGCGGGACGACGTACCCGTGGCCGTTGCCCCAGTACAGGTAGGCCTTGCCGTCGTCGTCCGTGAAGACCGACGGGTCGATCATCTGGCCCTTCAGCGCACCGCCCTTGGCGACCAGCGGCTTGCCGAGCGCGTCCTTGAAGGGGCCGGCGGGGGAGTCGGCCACCGCCACGCCGATCTGCTGCTCGGCGCAGAAGTAGAAGTAGTACTTGCCGTTCCGCTCGGCGATCGCGGGCGCCCAGGCGTACTTGTCGGCCCAGGTCACGTCCGGCCCCAGGTCGAGGATGACGCCGTGGTCCTTCCAGTGGACCAGGTCCTTCGACGAGTACGCCTTGAACTTGGTGCCGCTCCAGCCCTGGAAGCCGTCCGTCGTCGGGTAGATCCAGTAGCGGCCGTTCAGGTACCGCACGTCCGGGTCGGCGTTCAGGCCCGGCAGCATGGGGCTGCGGGTGCGGACCGCCTCCACCGTCCAGGTGCGCTTGGTGCCGTCGGCCGCCGTCACCGTGTACGTCTGCGGCGTGCGGAAGTCGCGGCGGGTACCGGACCTCGGGCTCAGCGTGGCGCCCTCGCCGACCCACAGTTTCGGGGCGAGGCCCCGCAGATCGGCGTCGGGCTCCATCGGCAGGACGACCTTCGAGGCGCTGTCCGTGACGATCGCGTAGCCCTTCTGGTGCTTCGCCGTCGCGTCCACGACCGAGGTGGGCGTCGCCGGGTAGGCGGCCAGCAGGCGGTCGTACTCCTGCTGCGTCACCGGCAGGACCGTGCCGTGCCGCGGGCTCGCCGGGAGCTGGTAGTCCGTCGACGGGGTCCACTTGCCGGAGGCGAGGTCGGTGGTCTCGAAGGGGATGTAGCCGCGGCCGCCGTACTCGTCGATGAACAGGTACCACTTCTTCTCGGTGTTCGACTTGAACACCGTCGGGCCCTCACCGCGGTCCATCGCGCCCTTGCCGATGCAGTCGGCCACGAAGTCGTACTTCGTCGAGGTCAGGGACGTCGACTTCTCCCCGGTGATGAACTTCGAGCAGGGGCTGGAGGAGCTGGGGTCCCGCTCGTCCTTGGTGTAGCGGTAGTACTCGTCCTTGTACTTCACGACCGTGGAGTCGATCACCGAGTAGCCGGGGTCGTTCCAGATCTTCGGCTCGCTGAAGGTGCGGAAGTCCTTCGTGGTCGCGTACAGCATCTTGTTGTACGTGTCGCCCTTGTGCTCCGGGTCGTCGTCGGCATACAGCTTCGACGCCCAGAAGACGACGTACGCGTCGAGCTCGTCGTCCCAGTAGGCCTCCGGGGCCCAGGTGTTGCCCGCGTTGTCCGGGGAGACCTTCACCAGGCGCTGGTCGGTCCAGTTGACCAGGTCGGTGGACTCCCACACCATGATCGACTTGCTGCCGTGCCGCTGCACCTGGTCCCAGCTGCCGCTGGAGTTCTGGTACATCCTGAGGTCGGTGGCGATCAGGAAGAACTTGTCGCCCTCGGGGGAGCGGATCACGAACGGGTCGCGCAGGCCCTTCTCTCCGATCGTCGAGGTCAGGACCGGCTTGCCGGCGTTCAGTTCACGCCAGTGCAGCGGGTCGTTGCCCCGGCTGAGGGCGTAGCGGATCTGCTCGCCGTCGGCGGTGCCCTCGCCCGTGAAGTAGGCGAAGAGGTAGCCGGCGTACTTGGAGTGCTTCACGGGTGGTGCTCCGGGATCTGCCGTGCTCGGCGGTGCCGTGAGGAGGGTCATGAGGAGGCCGGTCAGGGCCAGGAACGGAAGCAGGAGCGTGCGGGGGCGCATGACACTTCCTGTCGGAGTATGGGGGATTCTGTTGGATGGCGGCCCTCGGAGTGTCACCGGAGGGAAGCAAGGCGTCAACGGGTGTGCACGAGGCCGGTCGTTCCGAAACTTTCGGAACATCGACGCCTCGGCGGCAACCCTTTTCCGCACGGCGGCGACTGGTGGTCGAAACGCGCCGGAGCGGGCCCCTCCGAGCCGTTTCCTCCCCGACTCCCTAGGAAAGGACCGCTCCGTGCTGCTCAGCACCGGACGCCACCGCAGCACCCGCACGCTCTCCATCGCCGCCGCGGTGGCCTGTGCCGCGGGGGCGGGCGGCTTCTGCCTCGGGCTGACGACCGGCGGTGCGCGGGCCGCCTCCACGACCGTCACCGTCTCCACCACGGCCCAGCTCGAAACGGCCGTGCGGAACGCCGGCGCCGGCACCACCATCCAGGTCCGCGGCGGCACCTACCACCCGACCGCGACCCTCGAGTCCCGCGCGAACGGCACGAGTTCGGCGCGCATCACCCTGCGGGCGCACCAGGGCGAGCAGGTGCGGATCGACGGCTCCGAGCTGCCGGCCGGCTCCCGGCTGGCCGCCATCGACGGCGACTACTGGACCGTCCGGGACCTCACCTTCGCCGACGCCCCGGCCGAGGGATTCGTCGCCACCTCCTCGGTCGGCGGGGTCTTCCACAACCTCGTCACCGCGGACAACGGCGACTCCGGTTTCACCCTGCGCGGCGACGGCACCACCGGCAACCTCGTGCGGAACCTGGACAGCCACGGCAACCACGACCCGGCCGGCCACGGCCGGAACGCCGACGGCATCGCCGTGAAGTTCGGCTCCGGCACGGGCAACCGCATCACCGGCGCCCGGCTGTACGACAACGCCGACGACGGCCTCGACCTGTGGCAGTTCTCCTCGCCGGTCACCATCGAGCACTCCTGGGCCTTCGGCAACGGCCCCGACCGCTCGGACGACGCCGCCTCCGAGGGCCGAGGCAACGGCTTCGAACTGGGCGGCGGGGGCGCCTCGGCCGCCCACGTCGTCGACGACAACGCGGCCTGGGACAACACACGGCACGGCTTCACCGGGAACTCCAACCCCGGCGCCCTCACGCTGCACCGCAACACCGCGTACGCCAACGCCGGGAAGGGCTTCCACTTCGCCACCGGTGCGGCCCGCCTCGGCGGGAACCTCGCCGTGAGCGACCGGGCCGGCCGCGCCGAGCTGGGCTCCGCCGCGGTCTCCGCCGGCAACAACTGGGACAGCGGCGTCGCGACCCCGCCCTTCAGGTCCACGGACGCCACCGGCGCCTACGGGGCCCGCAAGGCGGACGGCTCCGTCCCCGCGACCACGTTCCTGACGACCGGCTCCACCACCATGGGCTCGACGATGAACTAGACGCGCCGCCGCACGACGACGCCCCCGCCGGTGGGTACCGGCGGGGGCGTCCTGCCGACCGGCCGAGGGGGGCTCGGCCAGGGCTGCTCGACCGTCCGGAGGGGGGCTCCGGAGGGTCGGGGTGCCGGGAGTCCGACTGGGGGCCCGGACATCCGGCATCCGGCCGTACCGAGGGGGGTTTCGGTCCGGCCGGAGCTCACATGTGCCGCGGCGTCACTGGTAGCTGATGTCCGAGGCCTTGAACTTGCAGGTCTTGCCGTCCGGGCCGGCCGGCTTCAGCTCCTTGGGCTCCTTGCCCGTGTTGTTGCCCTCGAAGCGCACGCACGTCTTGATCTTCTTCTTGCTGTCGCCGTGGACGCGGATCTTCGACAGCGTGGCCGTGTCGCCGTAGTTGGCGTTCACGCCGACGATCGAGTTCATCGGGGCCGTGACGTCGATGTCGCTGAGCACGATCGTGCGCTTGTACTGCGTCTTGCAGTTGCCGCAGGAGCGGACCAGCTTGCCGGCGTTCTGCACCTGGAAGCCCGACACGTTCAGCGTGCCGGCGCCGTTGAACTGCAGCACCTTGTCGTCGGCGTTCTTCGCGCCGCCGCCGATCACCTTGTACACCGCCGAGGACGACTTGCCCTTGAAGCTGGCCGCGTCCTCGCCGACGTCCGTCCACCAGACGTTCTGCAGGGTGCAGCTGCCCTTGCAGTGCACGCCGTCGGCGGCCGGGGTGCCGATGATGACGTTCTTGAGGACCGCGCCGTCGGCCAGCTCGAAGATGGGGTCCTGGCCCTCGTCCTGGTTGCCGCCGCCGAGCGCGCCGGTGCCGTAGAACATCTTCATCCCGCCGTCGCGGACACCGGAGACCGGGATGGTCTTCGACACCGGCGTCTTGCCCTTGTCCGCGGGCCAGGAGGACGCGGCGCCCGCCGTCGACAGCATCGACGTCGTGATGATCGCCGCTCCCGTGATGCCGAAGGCCGACATCCCGGCGATCACCGCCCGCCGCTTGGTGACGCTGCGGCGGTGGCGGACGCGCTGTTCTGCTGGTGCAGTCATGTACCGATTCCTCAACTGGGTGGTGACTCTTGCGCCTGGTGGTCGTCACCGGTGAGGAAAGGGTTGCCGCCCTTCAGATTTTTTTCACGAGTCGTCCCCGGAGTCTTCCCCGGTGGCTTCCCCGTCCTTGTCCACGGCGGCGAAACCGCCCCCCACGGACAGCCGTTCCGCACCCGCGGCGGCCGTCACCGTGTAGCGGTCCGCGCCGGCGTCGCGGCCGCCGCGGTCGTGGTCGAACTGCCCCGCGAACACCCACTCGCCCGCCGGCACGGTGCGGCCCTCCTTGAGGGTCCAGGTGTAGACGAGGAAGCCGTCCTGCTCCGCGACGGTGAGGGTGAAGTCGTTCTCCGGCAGGGAGCGCCAGGCGCCCGCGTCGGAGACCCCGCCGGTCTGCGCGACCCGCAACCGCACCGTCAGGGCGGTCAGTCGCGCGCGGGTCTTGAGGGTGATGTTGCTCTGCGCCCAGAAGTCGTTGCTGTGCGGGTCGACCGAGCCGTCCGACCACAGCGGCCCGTCCTCGGTCGCGGCGGGCGTCCGCCCGGGGGCGGAGGGACTCGGCGTCCTGGAGGGCGGCGGAGCGGACTCGCGCCGCTCCGGCGGGCTGCTCGGCGTCGGATCCACCGGCGGCGCGGGCGGCCGGCTCGTCGCCTCCGGCGACGGTGTGGGGGTCGGCGGCGTCGCCACCTCCTGCTGCTGCGGGGCCGTCTCCTCCTTCACCGCGGACGCGACCGCGTAACCGCCCACCGCCAGCACGCTCGCCACCGCGGCCGTCGCACCGGCCACCCGCATCCAGCCGAACACCGGCGGACGCGTCGCCCGGTGGCCGGAGGTGGCGGGACCGGCCATGCCGCGCTCGACCCGAGCCAGGATGCGCTCCCGGTCGGGCTCGTGGCCCCCGGCCGCCGCGTGCAGCCGGGAGCGCAGCTCCTCGTGCACGTCCCGCCGCATGGTCATCGGTCCCTCCCTCCGCCCTCACCGGTGCGCAAGCCTTCCACGGCGGGTGCGCAACGGGGTGCGCCCACCGCCGCGTGCATCCGCTGCGGCACACCCTGTGTGCCCAGCAACCGCTGGAGTTCGGCCATTCCCTTCGAGGTCTGGCTCTTCACCGTACCCACCGAGACGCCGAGGGCGAGCGCGGTGTCCTTCTCCGACAGGTCGAACGCGTGCCGCAGCACCACGCAGGCGCGCTTGCGGAACGGCAGCCTGCGCAGCGCCTCCTGGACGTCGACCACGCCCGCGACGTCGGGGTTCTCGGTGTTCTCCTCGCGCTGCGACCAGAACAGGGCGATGCGCCGCCGCTCCCGCACGGCACTGCGGATCCGGGTGCGGGCCAGGTTGGCGACCACACCGCGGGCGTAGGCCGCCGGGTGGTCGGCCGCGCGCACCCGGTCCCAGCGGTGCCACAGCGCCAGTAACGCGTCCGCCGCCAGGTCGTCGGCGGTGTCCGACTCGCCCGTCAACAGATAGGCCAGACGGGACAGTTCGGCGTAATGGCGCTCGAAGAAGGCGTGGAACTCCACGGAGGCGGCGTCGTCGACGACTGTGCCCACGGGCGACCTCTCCTCGCAGCGGCTTCGGGCACTCCCGGCCGGGGTGCCCGTGAGTGTCATGTAGATGACATGTGATCATCCGGGGGAGGCCCGGACGAGATCCGGAAGCGTAGCAGCGATCTCGGGATGGTTCGTACGGAGCTTCGAACGGCGTATGGCGGGCCGGACTCTGATTCCGTAACACGGCGAAAACCTGAACGGGGTTCAACGCGGGAACAATCCAGCCAGCATCCGCACACCGATCACCCAGGCATCAAGGAGCACGCGCCATGTCCGAACCGCAGCAGACGGCCGACCGGCCGACCGCCGCACCACCCCCGGTGAACAGCGTCGACCGGTTCTTCCGGATCTCCGAGCGGGGATCCACCTTCGGCCGTGAGATACGCGGCGGCTTCGCCACCTTCTTCACGATGGCCTACATCCTTGTCCTGAATCCCATCATCCTGGGCAGCGCCAAGGACAAGTTCGGGCACCAGTTGGATGCCGTCCAGCTCACCACCGCCACCGCCCTGGTGGCCGCCGTGATGACGATCATCATGGGCGTCGCCGGCAACCTGCCGCTCGCGCTCGCCGCCGGACTCGGCCTGAACGCCGTGGTCGCCTTCCAGATCGCCCCGCTGATGAGCTGGGACGACGCCATGGGCCTGATCGTCCTGGAGGGCCTGCTGATCTGCGTACTGGTGGTGACCGGCCTGCGCGAGGCCGTCATGCACGCCATACCCCAGCCGCTCAAGCAGGCGATCAGCGTCGGCATCGGCCTGTTCATCGCCTTCATCGGCTTCGTCGACGCCGGGTTCGTCAGCCGCATCCCGGACGCCGCCAACACCACCGTCCCCGTCCAGCTGGGCGGCACCGGAACCCTCACCGGCTGGCCGATGCTCGTCTTCTGCCTCGGCGTGCTGCTGACGATCGGCCTGCTCGCCCGCAAGGTCAAGGGCGCCATCCTGATCAGCATCGTCACCATGACCGTGCTGGCCGTAGTGATCAACTCCCTCGCGGACATCAAGAGCTGGGGCCTGACCACCCCCTCCTGGCCCGACAAGCTCGTCGACGCCCCCGACTTCGGACTCCTCGGCGACTTCGACCTGTTCGGTGCCTTCAGCGCCCCCGGCGTCGGCGTCATCACCGTCGTCCTGCTGGTCTTCACCCTGATCCTGTCCGACTTCTTCGACACCATGGGCACGGTCGTCGGCGTCAGCGCCGAGGCGGGCCTGCTGGACGAGGAGGGCAAGGTCCCGAACCTCGGCCGGGTCCTGCTCATCGACGGTGCCGCCGCGGTCGCCGGCGGTGCGGCCTCGGCCTCCTCCGCGACCTCCTACATCGAGTCGGCGGCCGGCGTCGGCGAGGGCTCGCGCACCGGCTTCTCCAACCTCGTCACCGGCGGCCTGTTCGCCCTCGCCCTGTTCCTGACCCCGCTGCTCACCATCGTCCCGCTCCAGGCCGCCGCCCCGGCCCTGGTCGCCGTCGGCTTCCTGATGATGACCCAGGTCAAGCACATCGACTGGGACCGCTACGACATCGCCATCCCCGCGTTCCTCACCATCGCCGTGATGCCGTTCACCTACTCCATCACCAACGGCATCGGCGCCGGCTTCCTCGCCTACGTCGTCATCAAGGCCGTGCTCGGCAAGGCCAAGGAGGTGCACTGGCTGCTGTGGGCCACCTCGGCCCTGTTCGTCGTGTACTTCGCGATCGACCCGATCGAGCAGCTCCTCGGGGCCAAGTAACGCGGAAGGGCCGCCCCCGGGGGGAAGGGGGCGGCCCATCTGTACAGACGCCGTGCGGGCGTCGGAGGTTCAGTCCTTCAGCGCGGCTTCCATCATCGCCTTGGCGACCGGCGCCGCCAGGCCGTTGCCGCTGACCTCCGAGCGGGCCGCGTCGGACTGCTCCACCACGACCGCCACCGCGACCTCCTTGCCCGACGAGCCGGACTTCCCGTAGGAGGTGAACCAGGCGTACGGCACCTGGCTGTTGTTCTCGCCGTGCTGGGCCGTACCCGTCTTGCCGCCCACGGTCGCGCCCGGCACCTGGGCGTTCGTGCCCGTGCCCTTCTCCACGACCGTCCGCATCGCCGACTGGAGCTGCTCGGCGGTCGAGGAGGAGACGATCTCCTTCGTGCCCGCCTCGTCGTCGTAGTTCTGCAGCACATCGCCGCCGCTGTTGGTGATCTGCGAAACCATGTGCGGCGAGACCAGCTTGCCGCCGTTGGCTATGGCCGCCGACACCATCGCCATCTGGAGCGGGGTCGCGGTGACGTCGAACTGGCCGATGCCCGTCAGGGCCGTCTCCGAGGGGTACATGTCCGAGGGGTACACGCTCGTGTAGGCCCGGACCGGCACGTCCAGTTCGTCGTCGTTGAAGCCGAACTTGTCGGCCATCGCCTTGACCTTGTCCTGGCCCAGGTCGACGGCCATCTTCCCGAAGACGTTGTTGCAGGAGTACTGCAACGCCACCCGGATCGAGGCGTTCGCGCACGGCGCGCTCGGGTTCTCGTTGTCCAGCGACCGGCTCGTGCCCGGCAGCGGGTACGGGTTCGGGCTGTCGGTCCGCTCGTCGACCGACGAGTACAGCCCGTCCTCCAGGGCGGCCGCCGCCACGACCAGCTTGAACGTCGAGCCGGGCGGCAGCGGCTGCCGCAGCGCACGGTTGACCAGCGGCTTCTCCGGGTCGGAGGTGAGCTTCTTCCAGGCCGTGCCCGCGGTGTTGGCGTCCGTCAGCGACGAGGGGTCGTACGACGGCGTCGACACGACCGCCAGGATCCTCCCGGTCTTCGGGTCGATGGCGACGGCCCCGCCCTTCTTGTCGCCGAGCGCGTCGTACGCCGCCTTCTGCACGTCCGGGTCGATCGTCGTGACCACGTTGCCCGGGTCGGCCCGCTGGTTGGTGAGCGTGTCCAGCACGGACTTCAGCCGGCTGTCCGTGCCGTTGAGGAGGTCGGTGTAGATGCCCTCCAGCTGGGTCGGCGCGTACGCCTGCGACGCGTATCCCGTCACCGCCGCGTACAGCTCGCCGTCCGTGTACGTGCGCTTGTACTTCAGGTCGCTGTTCTTGGTCGGCGCCGAGCCGGTGATCGACCGGCCGGCCACGATGATGTTCCCGAGCGGCGCCGAGTACGTCTCTATGGCGTTCCGCCGGTTGTCCTTGTCGTCTGCGAGCGCCTGGCCCTCGTAGAACTGCACCCAGGTCGCCCTGCCCAGCAGGGCCAACACCAGCAGCAGCGTGAAGACCGATGCGCGCCTGATCGTCTTGTTCATTCCGAACAGGAGGACGAGTGAGGCCGGGCGGATCGTTCCCTCCCGTCCGGTTTTCTCATCCGCCGTTCAGAAAACGCGCTTCGTACGCGGCGATGACCGCCTGCGTGCGGTCCCGGGTCCCCGTCTTCGCCAGCACCGCCGCCACGTGCGACTTCACCGTGGCCGGGCCGACCTCCATCCGGCGCGCGATCTCCGCGTTGGTCAGCCCCCGCGCCATGTGCCGCAGCACCTCCCCCTCGCGTGCCGTGAGCTTCGCCACCCACGCGGGCGGCGCCGGGTGCGCGCGGGCGTGCTCGGCCGCGAGCGTGCGGACGGCCGCCGGGAACAGCAGGCTGTCGCTGCGCGCCACCAGCCGGACCGCCTGCACGAGCGCGTCGGCGTCCGCCCGCTTCAGCAGGAACCCGGCGGCTCCCGCGCGCAGCGCGTCGTACACGTAGGAGTCGTTCTCGAACGTCGTCACGACGACGATCCGGGGCGGCTCGTCCAGGGTGGCGAGGATCTGCTCGGTGGCGCGGATGCCGTCGATCTCCGGCATCCGGACGTCCATGAGGACGACGTCCGGCCGCACGTCCCGGACGACCGACACCGCCTCGGCACCGGTGGCCGCCTCGCCCGCCACCTGAAGGTCCGGCTCGGCGGAGAGGATGGCGCGCAGCGCGGTGCGCACCATGCGCTCGTCGTCGGCGAGGACGACACGGATCGGCGTCGGGCTGGTCATGCGGGTCCCTTCATCGGCAGGCGTACGTACAGTCGCCAGATGTCCCCGGCCGGTCCGGCGGTTCCCGCCGTCACGGTGCCGCCCAGCAGCCGCGCCCGGTCGGCGATGCCCCGCAGTCCGTGGCCGCCGCCGGGGCGGGAGGGCGCGGGGCCGGTCACCGGATTCTCCACGGTGATCTCCAGGTCCCCGCCCGCCACCGCGATCCGCACCTCGGCGGCCACCCGCTCACCCGCGTGCTTGAGGGCGTTGCTCAGCCCCTCCTGCACGATGCGGTAGGCCTCGCGGGACAGCAGCGGCGGCAGCGCCTCGGGGTCGGCGTCGACCGTGGCGGTCACGCGCGCGCCACCCGCCCGGGTCCGGGAGAGCAGGCCGTCGAGGTCGGCGCCGAGGGTGGGCGCCGGGGCCGTGCCGGGGGCGTCGCCCTCGCGCAGCACGCCCAGGACGGCGTCGAGTTCGCCGACGGTGCGCCGGGTCGTGTCCTCGATGGCGGCCAGGGCCTCGCGGACGAACTCCGGGTCGGAGTCGAGGACGCGGCGGGCCGCGCTCGCCTGGAGTATGACCGCGCTCAGGGCGTGGCCCACCGAGTCGTGCAGCTCCCGGGCCAGCCGGTTGCGTACGGCCAGGTCGGCGGCGCGTGCCTCGGCGGCGGCGAGCCGGTCCTCGGGCGACGGACCGAGCAGGGCGGGCGCCCAGCGGGCCAGCAGCGCTCCGCAGCCGGCCGCGCAGCCGGCGAGGGCGACGAGCGACGCCACCCCCACGACCGGGGCGAGCGCCAGGGCCCAGATGTGGTCGAGGACCTCGGGCAGCCCGAGCCGGGTGCCGCGCAGCCCCGCGAAGAGGGGCAGCGCGATGAGCACGGCGGCGAACGGCGGCAGGGCCAGCGACATCCCCGCGATGATCCCGCCGAGCCCGAGGTGCAGGGTGAACCAGGCCGCCGTGCGGCCCTTCTCGTCCCGTGTCCGGGCCGGTCCCGGGGCGAGCCGGTCCGCGGCGACCCCGCACAGCCAGCGCGCGGCGGCGGACTCCAGCGGCCGGGTCAGCGGGAACAGGGAGGTGACGGCGGCGATCGGCAGGCCCACACCGAACGAGGCGAGCTGGAGGGGGAAGGACCCGAAGACGTCCGTGGAGCCGGTGACCGGGCCGAGGATCACCGAGCCGACCAGGAAGTACGGCATGGCGAGCGCGCCGCCGAGGACGAGGTGGATCCAGCGCTGCCGGGCCCGCCGCCCGAGCAGGAACCGGACGCGGTCCCTCACGCCGCCCGCCGCACGGCCCCGGCCGAACGCTCCGCGAAGGAGTAGGCGCCGACGGCGGCGACCAGGAAGCCCACGAGCATCTGGACAGCGTAGGCGAGGCTCATCAGCGGCGTGGGGCGGTCGGCGATGTTCTCGACACCGCCGAGCGAGGCGAGCGACAGCCAGCCGCCCCAGCAGGCCACGGCCCCGGAGCCGACCCAGGCGAGACCGAGCGGCACCGACACCGACAGGGCCCGCCCGCGCCGGAAGGCCAGCAGACCGCCGCCGGTGACGGCCGCGAGGAGGAACACCACGTAGACCGCCTCCAGGACGTAGAAGTCACCGCCCCGCTCCGCCGCCCTGCCCTCGCTGAGCCCCGCGGTGACGCCGCAGGCCCACAGCGCGTGCAGGGTGAGGGGCAGCAGGGCGAACACGGCCGCCGCCACGGCCAGGGCCCGGTGCGCCGGCCCGAGGACGCCGACGGGCAGGTCCCCCACCCGGCCGCGCCACAGGTGCCCCCAGCGGTCGCGGGCGTAGGGCACGAAGAGACCGCCGAGCGCGAGCCCCTGGACGATGAACCCGCCGTACACGAGGGCGAACACCCACTCGTCCAGGAAGGCGTCCCGCCCCGGGGGCTCTGCCGCGGCGAACGCCCGCACCACCAGCTGCGCCGGGAACCCGGCCATGATCGGCGCGAGCAGCCCGGTCGCCACCCACACGGGGAACGCCAGCAGCCACGCGGGCACCCGCAGCCCCCACGGCCGGGTCAGCACGAGCGCCAGCACGATCACCGCGCTGTCCAGCAGTACGGAGACGCCGTTGATCACGGCCACGGCGAGGCGGTCGTCGAGCAGCGGACTGCCCTCGGGGATGCCGACGCGGCTCCCGGCGATCCAGGCGGCCTTGAGAGCGAGATACGGCACGCAGGCGAGGACGGCGACGGCACGCAGGAGCCGCCGGGTGCGGCCGAGGCCGGCGGCGGGCGGCGGAGCGACGGCAGGAGCGATCGACTGAGGCATGCGATCAGGCTCCCGCGGGGGCGACCGGCGGCACCTCCTGCGGGACGACGATCCGCCTCCGCCGGACGGGGGAGGAGCCGGGACCGGGAGGAGCCGGGACCGAGGAGCCGAGACGGGGAAGGCGGTCAGCCCTCCAGGCGCAGGACCGTCTCGTCGATCTCGGCGTCCCGGGCCCGCGCGTAGCCCCGGGCCGTGGCCACGGCCCGGAACCCGCACTTCTCCAGCACCCGCAGCGACCCCGCGTTGTCCGAAGCCGCCCGGGCGTACAGCGGACGCTCGGGCACCTCGGCCAGCAGCGCCCGCAGGGCCGCCGTGGCGATGCCCTTCCCCCAGTAGGCGCGGTCGACCCAGTACGTCACCTCGCGCTCGCCCGGCACCCCGTACACCGCCGCGTGGCCGACGACGTCACCGTCGGCCAGGACGGTCCGCGCCACGTCGGACGAGGAGCGGATCCTCGCCCAGTGGGCGTCGAAGGCGGCCCGGTCGGCGGGGTCCTTAGCGGTGAAGGCCGCCAGGTGCAGGGACTCGGGGTCGTTCATCTGCCGGAAGAAGACCGGCAGGTCGCTGTCGTGGACGGGTCGGAGTACGACCTCCATGGATTCAGAGCCTCCGGGTCGCGAGGGTCAGCCGGTCCCGCGCGTCGAACAGCGCGTCCTTCACCAGTTGCTCGTGCGCCGGCGTGAGCCGGGCCACCGGCACGGAGCAGCTGATCGCGTCCCGCGCGGGCGTGCGGTACGGGATCGCCACGCCGAAGCAGCGCAGCCCCAGCGTGTTCTCCTCCCGGTCCACGGCGAAGCCCTGCTCACGGACCTGGTGCAGCTCCTCGATGAGCTTCTCCCGGTCGGTGATCGTGTTCTCCGTCAGCGCCGGCAGCGTCTCCGGGAGCATCTTGCGGACCTGCTCGTCCGAGTACGTGCTCAGCAGCGCCTTGCCGAGGGACGTGGAGTGCGCGGGCAGCCGGCGGCCGACCCGGGTGAAGGGCCGCAGGTAGTGCTGCGACTGGCGGGTGGCGAGGTAGACGACGTTCGTGCCGTCCAGCCGGGCCAGGTGGATCGTCTCCGTCGTGTCGTCCGAGAGCCGGTCCAGCGTCGGCCGGGCCGCCGCGACGACCTCGTCGCCGTCGATGTACGACGTGCCGACCAGCAGGGCCCGTACGCCGATGCCGTACCGTGTGCCCGTCGCGTCCGTCTCCACCCAGCCCAGCTCGACCAGGGTGCGCAGCAGCATGTAGAGACTGGACTTGGGGTACCCGACGGCCTCCTGGACCGAGGCCAGGGAGTGCATACCGGGACGCCCGGCGAAGTATTCGAGCAGTTCAACCGTTCTTACCGCGGACTTGACCTGCGCCCCGCCGCCCGTCTCGCCAGCCGACATCGCCCTTGACCCCTTCGTTCGACGGGAAATAGTCTCCACAGCATATTCATCATCAGAGACAGCGTTCAGTATATCGAACGTGCCTGGTGGATGACCCAGTACTGCGGCATTACATGTGTGGAGGGACCCGCGGTGGCAGCAGCACCAGTCTGGAGTGTCGACCCCCGAACCGGGAAGCAGCGTGAACAGGTTGCGGTGGAGGCCACAGCCCAGGAGGTGGACGCCGCCGTCCGCGCCGCGCACGAGGTGCGCGGCGCCCTCGCCGACCGCACGGTCCGCGCCGCCTTCCTGCGCAGCGCCGCCGAGGAGCTGGAGGCGGCCAAGGACGGACTCGTCGAGACCGCCGACGCCGAGACCGCGCTCGGCCCGGTCCGCCTGACCGGCGAGCTCGCCCGCACCTGCTACCAGCTGCGGGCCTTCGCCGACATCGTCGACGAGGGCGCCTTCCTCGACGTCGTCATCAACCACCCCGACGACACCGCGACCCCGCCGATCCCGGACCTGCGCCGCTACAAGGTGCCCCTGGGCGTCGTCGCCGTCTACTCGGCGTCGAACTTCCCCTTCGCCTTCTCCGTCGCCGGCGGCGACACCGCGAGCGCCCTCGCGGCCGGCTGCCCGGTCGTCGTCAAGGCCCACCCGGACCACCCGGCCCTGTCCGAGTACGTCGCCAAGATGCTGCGCCGCGCCGCCGCCCGGCACGACATCCCCGAGGGCGTCGTCGGCCTGGTCCACGGCTTCGAGGCCGGTGTCGAGCTGATCAAGCACCCGCTGGTCGCGGCGGCCGGCTTCACCGGGTCGGTGCGCGGCGGTCGCGCGCTGTTCGACGCGGCGGCCGCGCGTCCGGTGCCGATCCCCTTCCACGGCGAGCTGGGCTCGCTGAACCCGGTCGTCGTCACCGAGGCCGCGGCCGCCGAGCGCGCCGAGGCGATCGGCTCCGGTCTCGCCGGCTCCATGACGCTCGGCGTCGGCCAGTTCTGCGTGAAGCCGGGCCTGGTCCTCGCACCGTCCGGCGCCGCCGGTGACGCCCTGCTGAAGTCGCTGACCGACGCCGTCAGCGACACCGACGCCGGGGTCCTGCTCGACCACCGCATGCGCGACAACTTCGTCGCGGGCGTCGCCGAGCGGGCCGGGCTGCCCGACGTCGACTCCCCGGTCACGCCGGGCGCGGGCGGCGAGCACACCGTCAGCGCGGGCTTCCTCACGGTTCCGGCGAGCAGGCTGGCGGCGGAGGGCGAGCACGACCTGCTCCTGGAGGAGTGCTTCGGGCCGGTCACCGTGGTGGCCCGCTACGAGGACGAGGCCGAGGTGAAGGCGGTCCTGTCGCGGCTGCCGGGCAACCTGACGGCGACGGTGCAGCTGTCCGAGGAGGAGGCGGCGGGTGAGGGCCGTGGCGCGGAGCTGCTGCAGGAGCTGACGCCGCTGGCCGGACGTGTGCTGGTGAACGGCTGGCCGACGGGTGTCGCCGTCGCGCCGGCGCAGCACCACGGCGGGCCGTACCCGGCTACGACGTCGACGTCCACGTCGGTGGGCGGGACGGCGATCGAGCGGTGGCTGCGGCCGGTTGTGTACCAGAACGCTCCCGAGGCGCTGCTGCCGGCCGAGCTGCGGGACGAGAACCCGCTCGGGCTGCCTCGCAGGTTCAACGGGCAGTTGGAGCGGTAAGCGCCATAGGGGTGCGGGTGGACTGCCGGCCGCGGGTTCGTTGTGGTTGATCGCGCAGTTCCCCGCGCCCCTCGAGGTCGGAGCTGGGAGACTCGGTCGAATGGAACTGGAACTTCCCGAACTTCCTTTCGCCCTGCGCGCTTACGGGCCCGAGGCGCACTGGTCCTACGAGGACGGCGTGCTCACCGGGTGGGCCGGGGCGCGGCAGGACCGGTTCGTGCCGCCCACCGGGGAGGGGCTGGACCCCGCCTCGGACGCGCCGCGGCTGCTGGGGGCGCCCGAAGGGGACTTCCAGCTGATCGCCAAGGTCACCGTCGGGTTCGGCGCGGCCTTCGACGCCGGGGTGCTCTACGTCCACGTGGGGGAGCGGGCCTGGGCGAAGCTCTGCCTGGAGTACTCCCCGGACGTCCCCACCGTCTGCACGGTCGTCACCCGGGGGTACTCCGACGACGCCAACTCCTTCGCCGTCGACGGCAGTTCCGTCTGGCTCCGGGTGAGCCGCACCGGCCGCGCGTTCGCCTTCCACGCCTCCCGCGACGGAGAACGCTGGACCTTCGTCCGCCTCTTCACCCTCGGCGACGAGAAGGAGACGGGCGCGGCCCTGGTCGGCTTCATGACCCAGTCGCCGATGGGGGAGGGCTGCGTGGTGACGTACGACCACATCGAGTTCCGGCCGGACTGGCCTAAGGATCTGAGGGACGGCAGCTGAACCCTACGGGGGCCTGGGGGGAACTCCCGGAGCCCCCGCTGCCCCCCGGTGCTAACGCTGCCAGCCCGGCTGGAGCGCCGAACGCCCGCGCAGTTCAGGCGGCTGGGAACCGCGCCGCCGCAGGGCACGTCCTCCGCGGCATGATCGAGACGAACCGCTCCGCCGCGCCCCTGGTGATCAGGACCGTGCTGCCCGCCGAGGCCGAGGAGGTCGCCGCCCTGCACCGGCGGGCCCGGGCCTCGTACTACCCGGACGGCTTCCCGGACGACGGGGCCGACTGGCAGGCCCGGTGGCGGGAGGCGATCGCGCGGCCCGGCGGGCGGGTGCTGTGCGCGGTGCGCGACGGCCGCATGGCCGGCATCGCCTGCTTCCGCAGGCAGGACGGGGAGCCGTCGGGCGTCGTCAAGCTGCTCCAGTTCCATGTCGACCCGGACCGCTGGCGGTCCGGGATCGGGACGGCCCTGCACACCGCCTGCGTGGAGGAGTGGCGGGTCGACGGTGTGCGGACGGCCGTACTGGAGGTGCACGCGGGCAACGAGCGGGCGCAGGGCTTCTACGCCCGCCAGGGCTGGGTCGCCGACCCGGAGCACCCGGCCGGACCGGACGACCACCACCTCCGGCTGCGGTTCACGGTGCCCGGGGAATGAACCAGGCTGCTTGAACGTTCATGCACCCGGCGGAGGGAGTCTCCGTACCGTACGAGCTGGAGAGAGCCGACACATGCGCGTCGAGATCTGGAGCGACATCGCCTGCCCCTGGTGCTACGTGGGCAAAGCCCGCTTCGAGAAGGCGCTGCGGGACTTCCCGCACCGCGACGACGTCGAGGTGGTGCACCGCTCCTTCGAGCTGGACCCGGGCCGCGCCAAGGGCGACATCCAGCCCGTGATCACGATGCTCACCAGGAAGTACGGGATGAGCGCGGCCCAGGCGGAGGCGGGCGAGGACAACCTGGGCGCGCAGGCCGCCGCCGAGGGACTCGACTACCGCACCCGCGGCCGTGACCACGGCAGCACCTTCGACATGCACCGCCTGCTGCACTTCGCCAAGGAGCAGGGCCGCCAGGAGCAGCTGCTCGACCTGCTGTACCGGGCCAACTTCGCCGAGGAGCGCTCGGTCTTCGACGACGACGAGCGGCTGGTGGACCTCGCCGTGGCCGCCGGACTGGAGGCGGAGGCCGCCCGCGCGGTGCTCACCGACCCGCAGGCGTACGCCGCCGAGGTGCGGGCCGACGAGCGCGAGGCGGCGCAGCTCGGCGCGAACGGTGTGCCGTTCTTCGTGCTCGACCGCAAGTACGGCGTCTCCGGCGCCCAGCCCGCCGAGGTCTTCGCCCGGGCCCTGACCCAGGCGTACGGCGAGCACGCGCCCCTGAAGACCGTCGACAGCGGAGACGCCGACGGCGCCGACGTCTGCGGCCCGGACGGCTGCGCCGTGCCCCAGCGCTGAACGCGCAGCTCGGAGCGCATGTATAAGCGCTCCTTAGCGACATCACGCAGAAATCGGCAATGGACGAGGAGATCCGGGGGCCGCAGAGTGGTCCCATGGAGACCTTCGAGAACCTCGTCCGTGCCGAGTTCGCCCCGAAGCACACCTACCTCAACACCGCGAGCAACGGGCTCCTGCCCGCCCGTACCGTCACCGCTCTGCACGAGGCGGTGCGGATGCGCGCCGACGGCACGCCCATCGGTCCCCTGTACGAGAACGTGGAGATCGTCCGCGCCTCCTTCGCCCGGCTCGCCGGCGTGCCGGCCGAGCGCGTCGCGACCGGCGCCTCGATCGCCGAGTACGGCGGGCTGATCGCCGCCTCCCTGCCCGCCGGCGCCGAGGTCCTCACGGCGGAGGGGGACTTCGCCTCCCTGGTGAACCCGTTCCACGCGCGCGGCGACCTCAAGGTGCGGGCCGTCCCGCTGGAGCGGCTCGCCGAGTCCGTCCGGCCCGGCACCGCGCTCGTCGCGGTCAGCACCGCCCAGTCCGCCGACGGCCGCCTCGCCGACCTGCCCGCCGTGCGCGAGGCCGCCCGGGCGCACGGTGCCCGCACCTACGTCGACGCCTCCCAGTCCGCGGGCTGGCTCCCGATGGAGGCCGACGCGGACGACTTCCTCGCCGCCGTCGGCTTCAAGTGGCTCCTGGGGCCGCACGGGGCCGCGTTCTTCGTCGCCCCGCGGGACTTCGGCGGGCTCTCCCCGCTGCTCGCCGGATGGGTCGCCGGCGAGTTCCCGTGGGAGAGCTGCTACGGCCCCGTCGAGCAACTCGCCGGCTCGGCGCGGCGGTTCGACATCAGCCCGTCCCTCTTCAGCTACGCCGGGCTGCGGGCCTCCCTGGAACTGGTCGAGGAGATCGGCGTCGACGTCATCCACGCCCACGACGTCGCTCTCGCGGACCGCTTCCGCGCCGGGCTCGCCGAGCTGGGCCACGAGCCGGTGCCCTCACCGGGCTCCGCGATCGTGTCCGTGCCGGGGCTCGGCCACCGGCAGCAGGACCTGAGCCGGGCGGGCATCGAGGTGTCCGACCGGGCGGGGAACCTGCGGGCCGGGTTCCACCTGTACAACACGGCGGCGGACGTGGACCGGCTGCTGGACGTCCTGAAGGCATGACGGCGTGACGGCATGGAAAAAACCGGGTGGGGCCTCCCGTCCCACACGAAGAGGCCCCACCCGGCAGCTGTGTCAAACGGTCACTTCACCGTGCCGCGGTCACGTGACCGCCGAGAGCGTCACCGCACCGGCGTGAAGTCCCGCGCCCCGATGAACTCCGGTCGCCGCACCGGCGCCGCGAACGGCTCCACCGCCGGGTTCTCCACGCTGTTGAACACGATGAACACGTTGCTGCGCGGGAACGGCGTGATGTTGTCGCCGGAGCCGTGCATGCAGTTGCAGTCGAACCAGGTCGCCGAACCGGCCTTGCCCGTGAACAACTTGATGCCGTGCTGCGAGGCCAGCTGGGTCAGCGCCTCGTCGGAGGGCGTCCCGGCGTCCTGCATCTGCAGCGACTTCTTGTAGTTGTCCTTCGGCGTGGCCCCCGCGCACCCGAGGAACGTCTTGTGCGACCCCGGCATGATCATGAGTCCGCCGTTGGTGTCGTAGTTCTCGGTCAGCGCGATCGAGACCGACACCGTGCGCATCCGCGGCAGACCGTCCTCGGCGTGCCACGTCTCGAAGTCCGAGTGCCAGTAGAAGCCACTCGCCCCGAAGCCCGGCTTGACGTTGATCCGCGACTGGTGGACGTAGACGTCCGAGCCGAGGATCTGCCGCGCCCGGCCGACGACCCGCTCGTCACGGACCAGGTCGGCGAAGACCTTGCTGATCTTGTGGACCTCGAAGACCGAGCGGATCTCCTTGGACAGCGGCTCGACGATCGACCGCTCGTCGGCACGGATGTCCGGGTCGGTCACCAGCCGGTTCAGCTCGTTGCGGTAGACGGCGACCTCGTCGTCCGTGATGAGCTGGTCGATGGCGAGGAAGCCGTCGCGCTCGTAGGACAGCAGGTCGGCCGGCGCGATCGGACCGGGCGCGTCCGGCGCACCCCAGACGACCGGGTCCTGACGCGGGGTCAGCACCTCGGTGGCGCCCCGACTGGGGTAGAGGTCGGGGATACCGGTGGTGGTGTCGGTGATGGTCGTCATGGAAACGTCACACCTCCTCGGTGAGCAGCGGGTATACGCCGTTCTCGTCGTGGTCCTCCCGTCCGGTCACGGGCGGGTTGAACACGCAGAGGCAGCGGAAGTCCTGCTTGACCCGCAGCGTGTGCCTCTCGTGCCCGTCCAGGAGGTACATGGTGCCGGGCGTGATGGTGTACTTCTGCCCGGTTTCGTGGTCGGTCAGTTCCGCCTCGCCCTCCACGCAGACGACGGCCTCGATGTGGTTCGCGTACCACATCGACGTCTCCGTGCCCGCGTACAGGACCGTCTCGTGCAGGGAGAAGCCGACCTTCTCCTTGGCGAGGACGATGCGTTTGCTCTCCCACGTACCGGACGCCGCCTTCACGTGCCGGTCGGTACCTTCGATCTCCTTGAACGAACGGACAATCACGGTGCTGCGATGCCTCCTAGGTGGGGTGGTGCCGGTTGGTTGGTCAGGCGGTCTCGCGGACGGCGCGGGCCAGCGTCGTCAGGCCCTCGTCCAGTTCCTCGGGCGTGATGGTGAGGGCGGGAAGCAGCTTCACGACCTCGCTCTCCGGGCCGGACGTCTCGATGAGCAGCCCGAGTTCGAAGGCGCGCTTGGCGACCTTGCCGGCGCGGGCCTTGTCGTGGAACTCCATGCCCCACACCAGGCCGCGGCCCCGGTACTCCTTCACGTCGGCCAGGTTCTCCTCGGTGATGGAGATCAGCGCCTGCTCGACCTGCTCCCCGCGCTTGCGGGTCTGCTTCTCCATCGCGGAACCGTCCGCCCAGTACGTCTCCAGCGCGGCGGTGGCCGTGACGAAGGCGGGGTTGTTGCCGCGGAAGGTGCCGTTGTGCTCGCCGGGCTCCCAGACGTCGAGCTCGGGCTTGAAGAGGCAGAGCGACATGGGCAGGCCGTAGCCGCTGATGGACTTGGAGACGGTGACGATGTCCGGCGTGATGCCGGCCTCCTCGAAGGAGAAGAACGCGCCGGTGCGGCCGCAGCCCATCTGGATGTCGTCGACGATGAGCAGCATGTCCTGCCGCTCGCACAGCTCGGCCAGCGCGCGCAGCCACTCGGGCCGCGCCACGTTGATGCCGCCCTCGCCCTGCACGGTCTCGACGATCACGGCGGCGGGCTTGTTCAGGCCGGAGCCCTGGTCCTCCAGGATCCGCTCGAACCACAGGAAGTCCGGGACCTGGCCGTCGAAGTAGTTGTCGAACGGCATCGGCGTGCCGTGCACCAGCGGGATGCCGGCGCCGGCTCGCTTGAAGGCGTTGCCGGTCACGGCGAGCGAGCCCAGCGACATGCCGTGGAAGGCGTTGGTGAACGACACGATCGCCTCGCGCCCCTTCACCTTCCGCGCCAGCTTCAGCGCGGACTCCACGGCGTTGGTGCCGGTCGGGCCCGGGAACATGACCTTGTACGGCAGGTCACGCGGGCGCAGCAGCAGGTTCTGGAACGTCTCCAGGAAACGGCGCTTGGCGGTGGTCGACATGTCGAGCCCGTGCGCGACGCCGTCCCGCTCCAGGTAGTCGATCAGCGCGCGTTTCAGGACCGGGTTGTTGTGCCCGTAGTTCAGTGACCCGGCTCCGGCGAAGAAGTCGAGGTACTCGTGGCCGTCCTCGTCGTACATGCGGCTGCCCACCGCACGGTCGAAGACGGTGGGCCAGCCGCGGCAGTAGCTGCGTACCTCGGACTCCAGGGTCTCGAAGACGCTCAGGTCGGGCTGGGTGATGGTCACGACGAATCGCTCCTCGGTGCGTGGGGGAAGTCTGCGAAGTCTGCGGAAGTCTGGGGAGGGGGAAGTCTCAGTGGGGCAGCGGGCCGATGCGGTACAGGACCTCCGGGTCGTGCGGCCCGTCGGGGAACAGGCCCGTGTCGAACAGCACCTCGCGCTCCAGTGGCGCGCCGTGACGCTCGGCGAAGGACGTGAACAGGCGCTCCGAGGCGGTGTTGCCCGGGGTGATGGTGGTCTCCACGGTCGTCACCCCGCGCTCGGCGACGGTCCGCGCGACCAGACCGTCGAGCAGCGCGGCTGCCAGCCCGCGCCCGCGGTGGGCCTCGTCCACCGCCACCTGCCAGACCAGCAGGGTGTGCGGGCTGTCCGGCCGCACGTACCCGGTGATGAAGCCCATCGGCTCGCCGTGCTCGTCACGCGCGACGGCCGACGTGGCCGCGAAGTCGCGGCACCACAGCAGATAGCTGTAGGACGAGTTCAGGTCGAGAACCTTGGAGTCCTTCGCCATCCGCCACAGTGCGGCTCCGTCAGCCACCGTGGGGCGGTCGATTTGCGGATCTGCTTGTACGGCAGTCATGCGAATTGAACTTACCCAGCGAAATTCAAAATTGCATCGCCGATCGGGGTTACGAATGAGGCCGGTCTGTGTTATCACGCGGGCGCGAGGGCTCCTGCGAGATGGCAGCGTTACGCCCGCTATTGTCCGGATAATACCGGGCAAAGCCGTCACAGTGTGTAACGCGTCACAGCCGTGTAACCGCCACGAGATCTCCCCGAATTGCCTCGCCGAGTGTCCTCAAAATCTGCGCGTTTAGGACCGGGAAAAGCGGGAAGAAGAATACGGGAAGCTGTTCTTGAAAGAATTCTTAATTGTGTGCCAGCTTACATGCGGGATGTTGCGGAAAACACGTGTAATTCAGGCCCCGGTCACTCCGTCGATACGTTCCCGCAGGAGATCGGCGTGACCGTTGTGCCGCGCGTATTCCTCGATCATGTGAATGAGCACCCACCGCAGACCGACCTCCATCCCGGGCACCGGCCCCGCGGTCACCCGCCCGATGTGGTCCAGCGGCAGCCCGGCGCACAGCTCCCGCCCCCGGGCGATCTCCCGCCGCCAGATGCCGAGCGCCTCGTCGAGTCCCCGCCCGGGATCCAGCGCGTAGCCGGTCTCGTCCTCGAACAGGGGCGGCACGTCGGCGCCGCAGGCCACCCGCTGGAACCAGTTCCGTTCGACCTCGGCGAGGTGCTGCACCAGCCCCAGCAGCGTCAGCCGCGACGGCGGGGCCGAGGGGATCCGCGCCTGCGCGTCGTCCAGCCCGGCACACTTCAGCTCCAGCGTGGCCCGGTGGAAGTCGAGCCAGCTCTCGAGCATGGCCCGCTCGTCGCCGGTGAGGCGGGGGACGGGGCGGCCGTCGGGACGGGAAGCGGTGCCGGAGGACGTGTCGGCGGTCATGCCGGGAGCATGGCACGGGCCACCCGCACCACAGGGCCCCGTGCGTCGGCAACCGACAGGATCCAGCCGGTCCGGCGTCCGAGAGCGAGGCCGGCCGCGGGGCCGGGAACAGAGCATCCGGCCGGCCTCGGTCGATGACCGGAGTTCCCGGCCGGCCTCGGTCGATGACCGGAGCTCCCGGCGGGCCTCAGCCGATGACCGGAGCTCCCGGCATGCCTCGGTCGGCGACCGAAGTCCCTGGCAGGCCTCGGCGGCGATCGGAGCTCCCGGCATGCCTCGGTCAGCGACCGAAGTCCCTGGCAGGCCTCGGTCGGCGACCGAAGTCCCTGGCAGGCCTCGGCGGCGATCGGAGCTCCCGGCAGGCCTCGGTCAGCGACCGAAGTCCTTGGCAGGCCTCGGTCGGCGATCGGAGCGCCTGGCAGGTTTCGGCGGGTGACCGGAGCGTCTGGCCGGCCTAGGCCGGCGACCGGCGCTCCTGGTAGGCCCCTCGGCCGGCGACTACCGCCACGCCTCCTCCGCGGCCCGCAGCGCCCCCGGCACGTCCACCGACAGTCCCTTCTCCGACAAGGCGACGCCCAGTGCGGCCAGAGACGCCCGCACGGCACCCGGCGTCGCGTCCGCCCCGTAGTGGTTGACCCGGATCATCTCCTTGGCCAGCGCGCCCCCGCCGGCGGCCACCGGCAGGGCCGGATCCGCCGCCAGGGCCCGTGCGACCAGCTCCGACGCCACCACCCCGGCCGGCGCCCGCAGCGTCGTCGCGACCGGCGCCGCGTCCCGCGCCTCGTACACGTACGGCTCCAGCCCGCCCCCGAGGGCGAGCGCCCCGGCCCGGGTGGCCGCCGCGGCCGACGCGTGCCGGGCCATCACCGCGTCCAGCCCGGCCGCCTCGATCCGCTCCACGCACGCCTGGAGCGCCAGCATCTCCAGCTGCGCCGGCGCGTGCAGCAGCGCCTTGCGGCCGCCGTCGATCCACCGCTCCTTCCAGTCGAGGAGCGAGAGGTAGGAGCGGCGCGGCGCCTTCGGGTTGGCGGCCATCCGCGCCCAGGCCCGCTCGCTCACCGACACCGCCGACACCCCGGCCGGACCGCCCATCGCCTTCTGCGCCCCGATCACGCACAGGTCGACGCCCCACGCGTCCGGCAGCACCGGCTCCGCCCCGATCGACGCCACCGCGTCCAGGTAGAACAGCGCCCCGTGAGCCCGCACCACCTCGCCGATCTCCGCGACCGGGTTGGTGTTGCCGGTCGCCGCCTCCGCGTGCACCAGGGACACGAAGTCGATCTCCGGATGCTCGGCGAAGGCCTGCCGGATCTGCTCGGCCGTGACCGCCGTGTGGAAGGGCACCGCCAGGTCGACCACCGTCGCGCCGCAGTCCCGCAGCCAGTCGCCGAACGTCTGCCCGTACGGGCCCGTGATGACGTTCAGCGCCGTCGTACCCGGGCCGGCCGCGGCGCGGATCGCGCCCTCCAGCGGCAGCAGCGCCTCCCCCTGCATGATCACGACGTCCTGCTCGGTGCTCAGCAGCCGGGCCACGCGGTCCTCGATCGCGGCGAAGCGGTCCGCGCCGAGCGGGGCCAGGTCCAGAAACGGATGCGTCACGGCAATGCTCTCTTCACTCACAGGTTCGACGGCATCGAGGGTAACCGGCGCCCCACCCGCCCCCGCGCGGCAGAGCCCCCGGGGACCGGGCCCCTTCAGGCCGCGACCGGCGGCTCATTAAGGTGCCGTACATGAGCGATCACGCGGTGCTGCACGTGAAGGGACGGGTGCTCGTCGGGCCCGAGGACGTCCGGGACGAACTGTGGGTCGTCGACGGCCGCGTCTCCTACGACCGCCCCGCCGGCGCCCGCGACATCCGCACCGTCGAGGGCTGGGCCCTGCCCGGCCTGGTCGACGCCCACTGCCACGTGGGACTCGACCGGCACGGCGCGGTCCCGCAGGACGTCGCCGAGAAGCAGGCGCTGACCGACCGGGACGCGGGCACCCTGCTGATCCGCGACGCCGGCTCGCCCTCCGACACCCGCTGGGTCGACGACCGCGACGACCTGCCGAAGATCATCCGCGCCGGGCGGCACATCGCCCGCACCCGCCGCTACATCCGCAACTACGCCTGGGAGATCGAGCCGGAGGACCTGGTCGCCTACGTCGCCCAGGAGGCCCGGCGCGGCGACGGCTGGGTCAAGCTGGTCGGCGACTGGATCGACCGCGACCTCGGCGACCTGTCGGCCTGCTGGCCCCGCGGCGCGGTGGAGGCGGCGATCGCCGAGGCGCACCGCCTGGGCGCCCGGGTCACCGCGCACTGCTTCGCGGAGGACTCCCTGCGGGACCTCGTCGAGGCGGGCATCGACTGCATCGAACACGCCACGGGCCTGACCGAGGACCTCGTCCCGCTGTTCGCCGAGCGCGGCGTCGCCATCGTCCCGACCCTCGTCAACATCGCGACCTTCCCGCGGCTCGCCGACGGCGGCCAGGAGAAGTTCCCGCGCTGGTCGGACCACATGCGCCGGCTGCACGCCCGCCGCTACGACACCGTCCGGGGCGCCTACGACGCCGGGATCCCCGTCTTCGTCGGCACCGACGCCGGCGGCGGCCTCGCCCACGGCCTGGCGGCGGCGGAGGTCGCCGAGCTGGTCACCGCGGGCATCCCGCCCGTCGAGGCCCTGGCGGCGGGCACCTGGCGCGCCCGCGCCTGGCTCGGCCGTCCCGGCCTCGACGAGGGCGCCCCGGCCGACCTGGTGGTCTACGACGAGGACCCGCGCGCGGACGTACGCGTGCTGGCGGCGCCGCGCCGGGTGGTGCTCAACGGGCGCGTGGTCGGGTAGCCACGAGGGTGACCGCCGGGAACGTCTGTTCCGAGGGATTCGAATACAGCGGCGATCTCGCCCCGTTGGGGTGAAGCGGCGTCGGATCGCTGACGGGGGCCGCGCGGTGGGGTGATTCTTTCCGGGTCCCGAGCCTGTCTCTTCTGGGAGTCCCCACCGTGAACAGCACTTCCTTCCGCATGCCCGCACGCCGGCTGGCGACCGTCGCGACGGCCACGGCCCTCGCCGCCGGGCCCGCGGCCCTGACCGGCGTGAGCCCGGCGCACGCCACCGGCGACCACGGCCGCGCGAGCGCCGCCGTCCTGCGCACCGGCCTGGACGTCTCGCTGCTGAACAAGTCGGTGAACGTCCCGCTCGCCGTCTCCCTCAACGACGTCGAGGCCCCGCAGAGCGCCGAGAAGACCACACTGACGGCCCGTCTGGACGCCGTGGACGGCGGCCGGCCCTTCACCGTGCTGCGCGCGGAGGCGGCGCGGGCGAGCGCCACGGCGACCGCCACGAAGGCCGAGGGGACCACCACGCTGGCCCATGCCCGTCTGCACGTGCCGGGCCTGCCGCTGCTGTCGCTGATCGAGGTCGAGCAGGTCACGTCCAGGGCCACCTGCGAGGTGGGGAAGGCGCCGGTCGCCACGACCGACCTGCCCGGCTCGGTCACCGTGCTCGGCAAGCGCGTCAAGCTGACCGCCGGCGGCCCGACCGACGTCGCGGTCCCGGGCGTCGGCGAGGTGCGCCTGGACCTGTCGAGCCCCCGGAGAACGGCCCGCTCGGCCGCTGCCACCGCCCTGGAACTGCGGGTGTCCGTCGACCCGCTGAAGCTGAACGTCGCCGAGGTCGACGGCACGCTCACCCTGGCCGAGGCCACCTGCAAGACGCCCGGCCCCGCGCCCGAAGCCTCCGACCCGCCCGCCGACACCAAGCCCCAGGGCGCCCCCGCCGAGGCGAACCTGGCGGAGACGGGCGGCAGTTCGGCGACGCCGTACCTGGTGGGCGGGGCGGTGGCGTTGCTGGCCGGGGGCGGCGCAGCGGTGTTCCTGGCCCGACGGCGCGGCTGACGCGCCTCGAGAAGCGCCGCGCCGCGGCCGGGGCGTCAGCCGTGCAGCGCCTGTTCCAGCGCCCGCAGGAAGCCGTCCACGGTCGTGCGGTCCCGTACCGCGAGGCGCAGCCACTCCTCGTCCAGGCCGGGGAACGTGTCCCCTCGGCGCACGGCGTAGCCGAGGTCGCGCAGGCGGCGGCGTACGGTCGCCGCCCGCGGGAGGCGGATGAGGAGGAACGGGCCCTGCGCGGGCTCGACCACCCGCAGCCCGGCCGGCGCGAACCGGGCGAGGCCGGCCAGGAGGTGCGCCCGGTCCGACGCGACGCGGTGCGCGGCGTGTGCCGCCTCGGCCACCGCCCGCGGCCCGACGCACGCCTCGGCCGCCGCCAGCGCCGGCGTGGACACCGGCCACAGCGGCTGCGCCCGCTCCAGTTCCTCGACGGTCTCCGGCGCCGCCAGGACGTAACCGATCCGCAGCCCGGCCAGCCCCCAGGTCTTCGTCAGGCTGCGCAGCACCACGAGCCCGGGGACGTCGACGCGTCCCGCCAGGGACTCCCGCTCGCCCGGCACCGCGTCCATGAACGCCTCGTCCACCACCAGCACCCGCCCGGGCCGGGCCAGGGAGGCGATCGCGTCCGCCGGGTGCAGCACCGACGTCGGGTTCGTCGGGTTGCCGATCACGACCAGGTCCGCGTCCTCCGGGACGGCCGCCGGGCCCAGCCGGAAGCCGTCCGCCTCCCGCAGCAGCACCCGGTCGACCGTGTGCCCCGCGTCCCGCAGGGCCGCCTCCGGCTCCGTGAACTGCGGATGCACGACGACCGGCCGCCGCACCTTCAGCGCCCGCGCCAGCAGCACGAACGCCTCCGCCGCGCCCGCCGTCAGCAGCACCCGCTCCGCCGGGAGCCCGTGCCGGGCCGCCACCGCCGCGCGCGCCGCCCGGCCGTCCGGGTAGGCCGCGAGGCCGCCCAGCACCCCGGCGATGTGCTCCCGCAGCCAGGCCGGCGGTGTGTCCGCGCGGACGTTCACCGCGAGGTCGACGAGCGAGCCGCCGTCGTCCCGGACCTCCGCGTCCCCGTGGTGGCGCAGGTCGTGCCCGTTCTCAGTGCGCATGCGAGTGCGCGCCGTGGTGATGACCGTGCCCGTGGCCATGACCGTGGTGGTGCCCGTCGTCGTCCGGGTGGAAGTGCGGCTGCTGCGGCATCCCCACCTTGTCCTCGAAGCCCGGCAGCGCGATCCGGTACACGCACGAGTCGCAGTTCATCCGCAGATCGCCCTTGAGAGCCTCCTCGTACCGCTCCCACACCAGGTCCAGCAGTTCCGGCTCCGGCCCGATGACGTCGGCCGAGCGCACCTCGACCTCCGGGTGCGCGGCCGCCCAGCCCTCCGTCTGCTGCCGCACCCGGTCCGGCAGGATGCCCGTGAACAGGAAGTAGGGCAGCACCACGATCCGGCGCGCGTCCAGCCGCACGCACCGGTCGAGCCCGCTCGGCACGTCCGGCGCCGCCAGCGACACGAACGCCGTCTCGACACCCGCGTAACCGCGCCCCTCCCACAGCAGCCGCGCCGCCTTGTGCACCTCGGCGTTGGCGTCCGGGTCCGTCGACCCGCGCCCCACCAGCAGCACCGTCACGTCGGACCGGTCCCCGGGCGTGCGCCCGGGACCGGCGCCCAGCGCCTCCTCCAGGCGCCGCTCCAGCACGTTCAGCAGCGCCGGGTGCGGGCCCAGCGGACGCCCGTAGGTGTACGAGATGCCGGGGTGCCGCTCCTTCTCGCGGGCCAGCGCGGCCGGGATGTCGCCCTTGGCGTGCCCGGCCGACACCAGCATCAGCGGCACGGCGGCGAACCGCCGCACACCCCGCTCGACCAGTTCGGTCACGGCCTCGCCGAGCGGCGGCGGGGACAGCTCGATGAAGCCGCCCGCGACGGGCAGTTCGGGGTGGCGGGCCCCCAGCTCCCGTACGAAGTCGCGGAACGCCTCGGCTCCGGCGTCGTCCCGGGTGCCGTGGCCGGCGATGAGCAGGGCGGGCGGGGTGGTCACAGTTTCTCCTCGGCGGAAGTGGGGTGGTACAGCAGGGCGTTGAGCGCGGCGGCGGCGACCGCGGAGCCGCCCTTCTCGGACACGTTGCTCACGGCGGGCAGCCCGCTCTCGCGCAGTGCGGCCTTCGATTCGACGGCACCGACGAACCCGACGGGCAGCCCGATGACGAGCGCCGGGCCGGCGTCCAGGGTCAGCAGCTCCTCCAGCGCGGTCGGGGCGTTGCCGATCACCCACAGGGCGCCCGGCCCGACCTGCTCGTAGGCGAGCCGGATCGCGTGCGCGGACCGGGTCAGGCCCGGACCGGCCTCGGCGTCCTTCAGCCGGCAGACGGTCTCGCGGCGGGTGATGCCGGCCCCGACCATCTCCACGTCCACGACCACGGGCGCCCCGGCGTGCAGCGCGGCGTGCGCCTTCTCCAGGTCGGCCTCGGCCATGACGAGGTCGGTGGCGTAGTCGAGGTCGGCGGCGGAGTGGATGACCCGCTCCACGACCGCCCGGGTCAGCGGCGGGAAGTGGGAGGTGTCCAGGCGGGCGCGCAGCCGCCGGTAGGACTCCACCTCGATGGGATGCACGACGCGGTTCACTCGGCGCCCTCCTGCGCGGTCTGCCAGCGGTAGCCGCGCGGCGTCACCATGCGCCCCGCGATGTCCCGGGTCGCCGTGTTGCCCACGGTCACGACCGTCATCATGTCGACCGTCGCCGGGTCCAGTGCACCCAGGGTCGTGAGCCGGCTCGACTCGTCCGGCCGCGAGGCGTTCCGCACGACACCGACCGGCGTCGAGGGCTCGCGGTGCTCGGCGAGGATCGCGAGCGCCTTGGGGAGCTGCCAGTCGCGGCCGCGCGAACGCGGGTTGTAGAAGGTGACCACGATGTCCGCCTCGGCCGCCGCCCGCACGCGGCGCTCGATGACCTCCCACGGCGTGTGCAGGTCGGACAGGCTGATCGACACGTGGTCGTGCCCGAGCGGCGCACCGAGGATCGCGGCCGCCGCGAGGGCCGCCGTCACCCCGGGCACGCCGATCACGTCGATGTCGTCGGACGCCTCGGCGAGCGCGGGGGAGGCCATGGCGTACACGCCCGCGTCGCCGCTGCCGATCAGCGCGACGGCCTGCCCCTTGCGGGCCTCCTCGACGGCCGTGCGGGCCCGCTCCTCCTCGGCCCCGAGCCCCGACTCCAGGACCCGCGCGCCGGGCCGCAGCAGGTCCCTGATCTGGTCGACGTACTGGTCGAGCCCGACGAGCACGGCGGCGCGCCGCAGTTCGGCCCTGGCGCGCGGCGTCAGCAGGTCCCGGGCGCCCGGCCCGAGCCCCACCACCGCGAGCCGCCCGCGCCCGGGCCGCCGTACGACGGCACAGGTCGCCATCGCCGGCGTGCCGTCGGCGCGCTGCGACTTCCGCTTGGGAACGAGCAGTTCGCCGCCGCGCAGCAGCGCCGCGGCCTCCGCGACGGAAGGCGTGCCGACGGCGGCGAGCGGCGCGTCGGACGGGTTGGGCACCTCGACCCCGGACAGCTCCCCGGCCGCGTACGTCACCAGCGGCACCCCGAGCCGCCGCGCGGCCTCGACGATGCCGGGCTCCTCGGCCTTGGCGTCGACCGTGGCGAACTCGGCGAGGCTGCGGGCCGACAGCCCCGCCTCCCGCAGCGCGGTCTCGACCAGCCCCAGCACCTCCTCGACCGGAACGCCCGAGGAGGCGCCCACGCCGACGACCAGGGACGGCGGCCGGAGCACCACTTCGCCCTCCGCCGCCTCGACGAGCCGGTCCGTCAGCCGGATCGTGTACGGCCCCTCGGCCGCGACCGGGAGCGGCGGCAGAGGCCAGGCCACCTCGGCCCGCAGCGCCACCGGCTCACCGTCGAGCAGGGCCCGCGAGACCCCGGCGACATCGCCCTCCACGGGCAGTCCGAGCGTGTCCAGGCCGGGCAGGTCCACGGCGTCCGTCGCGGTGGTCACCACGGGCTCGGCGCCCAGCACGTCACCGACCGCACGGGCGAGGTCGTTGGCGCCGCCGCCGTGCCCGCCGGCCAGCGACACGGCGAACCGCCCGGCCTCGTCGACGCAGACCACACCCGGGTCGTTCGCCTTGTCCGCCAGCAGCGGGGCGACGATCCGCACGACCGCGCCGGTCGCCAGGAAGCACACGAGCTGCTCGCACTCCGCGAACGCCCGCCGGACGGCGTCCCCCACGGGACCCTCGTACACGCGGGTGCGGTCCGGCCACGCCGCGGCCAGCCGGTCGCGCGCCGCCGCCCCCGCCGCGGTGGCGGAAATGAGGCCGATCACTGGGCAACTCCCTCACGATCCAGGGGTTCTCTGACACCCCACAACAGGAAAACCGGATTGGTGGCCGCCAGCCGGGACACCTCACCCGGCAGCGGCGCGAGCCGGGACGACTGCAACAGCACTCCGTCGCAGGAGAACCCGGCGCCCGTCAGGGCCTCGCGCGCGGCCGGCACCCGGTCGAGCGCGGCCATCGCGACGACCACCGCGCGCCGGGCCCGCCGGGCGCACGCGGCGACGATCGCGGGCAGCTCCCGCCCGCCGCCCCCGACGAACACGGCGTCCGGGTCGTCGGCGAGCGTCTCCAGCGCGTCCGGTGCCGCGCCGTGCACCACGCGGACGTCCACGCCGTGCGCGGCGGCGTTGGCGCGGATCCGCTCCACCCCGTCGGGCGCCTTCTCCACGGCGACGGCCGCCGCCCCGAGCCGGGCGCACTCCACGGCCACCGAGCCGGAGCCCGCGCCCACGTCCCACACCAGGTCCCCCAGCCGGGGACCCAGCCGGGCCAGGGCCAGCGCCCGCACCTCGAACTTGGTGATCATCGAGTCGCGGTGCGCGAACTCCGCCTCGTCCAGGGCCCACCCGGCCGGCCGCTCCCCGGGCCCCGCGACCGTCCGCACCGGCCCGAGCGCCCGCGTCTCGTCCAGGCACAGCACCACGCTCACCGCCGTACCCCAGTCCCGGGCGGCGGCCTCGGCGGGCGTCACGCGCTCCACGCGCTCGGCGGCGGAGCCGAGCCCGGACGCGACGACCAGCACCCGGTCCTCGCCCGCCAGCGCGGCACCCAGCTCGGCCGGACCGGCCCCCGGCCCGGTCAGCACGGCCGTCTTCGCTCGCGCCCGGCACACGTTGACGGCCGTCCTGAGGTCCCGCCCGTGGGCGCTGACCACCACGGCGTCGTCCCAGGGCAGCCCGATCCGCGCGAAGGCGGCGGCGACGGACGACACTCCCGGCCGCACGTCCAGCCGCTCCGCCCCGAACCGCTCGGCCAGCACCCGCACGATCCCGAAGAACCCCGGGTCGCCGGAGGCCAGCACCACGACCGGCCGGTCCTTCTCGACGTACTCCTCGATGGTGTCGAGGGCGGGCGCGAGCGCCCCGAGCACGACCCGCCCGGCGCCGTCCGGCAGCCGCACGGCGTCCAGATGCCGCCGACCGCCCACGACCAGCTCGGCACCGGCGAGGACGTCGCCGTCAGGCGCCGCGGCCCCCGTCCCGGTGCCGACCACCGTGATCACGTACTCGCCCCCCGCTCGCGCAGCGCCCGGCGGGCCTGAGGGTCGGCTTTGCGGTAGCCGTGGAAGTGCCCCGGGTGGTACAGGTGCGAGCGCGTGCCGTGCGCGTCGAGGGCCGGTCCGACCAGGAACAGCGTGTGCTTCCAGAGCTTGTGCTCCTTGACCGTCTCCTCCAGCGTGCCGATCGTGCACTTCACGACCAGCTCCTCCGGCCAGGTCGCCTGGTACGCCACCACGACCGGCGTCGTCGTCGGGTAGCCGCCCTCCAGCAGCTCCCGCACCAACTGCCCGCTGCGGGCGGCCGACAGGAACACGGCCATGGTCGTGCCGTGCTTGGCGAACTCGCGGACCTCCTCACCGGGCGGCATGGGCGTCTTGCCGCCGCCGAGCCGGGTCAGCACCACGGACTGCGCGACCTCCGGGATGGTCAGCTCGCGCTGCGCCAGCGCCGCCACGGCCGAGAAGGAGGACACCCCGGGCACGATCTCGGTCGCGATGCCGATCTCGGCACACCGGTCGAGCTGCTCCTGCGTACCGCCCCACAGGGCCGGGTCGCCGGAGTGGATGCGGGCCACCTTCAGGCCCTCGCGGCGGGCCCGTTCGTACACGGCGACGACGTCCTCCAGGGACATGGTCGCCGAGTCGAGGATCTCCGCGTCCTCGCGGGCGTGGTCGAGGACCTCGGCCTGGACCAGGCTGGCCGCCCAGATCACGACGTCGGCCTCGGCGATGGCGCGCGCGGCACGGAACGTCAGCAGGTCGGCGGCGCCGGGGCCGGCACCGACGAAGGTCACTTTGCCGGCGGGGGCGTCGGCCATGGGAGGGGTCCTCTCGTACAGGGGTTGGACGGTGATGAATGGACGGTGATGAACCTGCGGGGCCGGGTCAGAGCTTTCCGCCCCGGCCGCCCTCGCGCCGGGCGGGCGCGATGAGCGTCGACAGATAGGGCAGGGGAGCGCCGTCGAGGTCGGCGGCCGGGCGGATCGACTCCTCCGTCAGCCCCAGCGCCGATCCCCACACCGCGTCCCCGATCCGCCCGGTCTCGCGCAGCGCCTCGGCGACCTCGTGCGCCTGCCGGCCGAACTTGTAGGCGACGACCGTGCCGGGCCCGGCGAGGGCCTCCTTCAGCACGGTCGCCCCCGCGGTGACGGGCACCAGCGTCAGCGGCTCGGTCCCCTCGGTGAGCACGGCACCCGACCGGGCGGCGAGGTCCTGCATGGCGGTGATGCCGGGCACGGTCTCCACGATGGTCCCCGGCACCAGCTCGGCGATGGTCTGCGCGAGGTAGGTGAAGGTCGAGTACACGTTGGGGTCGCCGATGGTCGCGAAGGCCACGGCGTCGTGCGCCCGCAGCAGTTCGGCGACGCGGGCGCCCGCCGCGTCCCAGGCGGCCTCGCGCCGGCCCCGGTCGCTCCGCTCGTTCAGCGCGAACACGACCCGGACGACCTTCTCCTCGGGCACGTAGTGCAACACGGTCGCCTCGGCCCGGCCGCGCTCACCCGTGTCCATCACGGGCACGACGACGACATCGGCCTCCCGCAGGGCGTTGACGCCCTTGACGGTCACCAGCTCCGGATCCCCGGGGCCCACCCCGACTCCGACCAGCCTGCTGCTCATGACGTCCGGCACCTCTCCACGAACCGACGGGCGACACCGGGCTCGGACGCCCAGTGCGTGTGCAGATAACTCGCGTGCACACCGCGCTGTACGAAACCTTCGACCCGCGGCCGGGGGCTTCTCACGCCCCAGGCGGGCTCCGTCCCCGACCCGGGCTCCACGACGGTCCGGTGGAACTCGTGCCCGCGCATCCGCGTCCCGGCCGCCGCGAGCACGCTGTCGCCGACCGCGACGGCGTCCCGGTAGCCCAGAGTGAGCCGCTCGCTCATCCGCGCCGAGGCGTCCAGCACCCCGCACATCGGCAGCCCGTCCAGCTCCCGGCACAGATACAGCAGCCCGGCGCACTCGGCGGCCACGGGAGCACCGCTGTTCGCCAGCTCGGCGACGGCCTTCCGCAACGGTTCGTTCGCGGACAGCTCGGCGGCGTACACCTCGGGGAACCCGCCCCCGATCACCAACCCCCGGGTCCCTTCGGGCAGTTCCTCGTCCCGCAACGGGTCGAAGGTGACGACTTCGGCCCCGGCGGCCGTGAGCAGTTCGGTGTGTTCGGCGTAGGAGAACGTGAAGGCGGACCCACCGGCGACGGCGATGACGGGCGCGCGCTGCCCGTCCGACGGAGCCGGGTGGTGGGCGGGCGAGGCGGGGGTCCAGGGGGCGGAGCCCGCTGGTACGGCACCGGCCGCACGTGCCAGGGCCTCCAACGCCCCCAGGTCACAACCGTCCAAGACCTGCGCGGCCATCGCAGCGACAGCCTCGATGGCCGCACCCTGCCGTTCGGCGACAGGAACCAGCCCGAGATGCCGCGACGGCGTCTCCACCTGCCCCACCCGCCGCAGCACACCCAGAACGGGCACGCCGGCCGAGTCCAGCGCCTCCCGCAACAGCTCCTCGTGCCGGTCGGAGGCGACCTTGTTCAGGATCACGCCCCCGATCCGCACCTCGGGGTCCCAGGAGGCGAACCCGTGCACCAGGGCAGCCACCGACCGCGACTGCGACGACGCGTCGACGACCAGCACCACCGGCGCCCGCAGCAGCTTCGCGACATGGGCGGTGGAGGCCAGCTCCCCTTCCCCCGCCGCCCCGTCGTACAGCCCCATCACGCCCTCGACGACGGCGATGTCACACCCCCGCGCCCCGTGCAGGAACAACGGCCCGACCAGCTCGGGCCCGCACAGGTACGCGTCCAGGTTCCGCCCCACCCGCCCGGTCGCGAGCGCGTGGTACCCGGGGTCGATGTAGTCCGGCCCGACCTTGTGCGGCGACACGGCGAGCCCCCGCGCGGCGAACGCGGCCATCAGCCCCGTGGCGACGGTGGTCTTGCCGCTGCCCGAGGAGGGCGCGGCGATGACCAGCCGAGGGACGGAAGCACTCACCACTCGATGCCCCTCTGGCCCTTCTGGCCCACGTCCATCGGATGCTTCACCTTGGACATGTCGGTCACGAGATCGGCGAAGTCGACGAGCTTCTCGGGCGCGTTCCGCCCGGTGATCACCACATGCTGTGTGCCGGGCCGGTTCCGCAGGACGTCGACGACCTCGTCGGTGTCGACCCACCCCCAGTGCATCGGGTACGCGAACTCGTCGAGCACGTACAGCTTGTACGTCTCGGCCGCCAGGTCCCGCTTGACCTGCTCCCAGCCCTCCCGGGCCTTCTCCTCGTTGTCCATCTGAGCGTCGCGCTGCACCCACGACCAGCCCTCGCCCATCTTGTGCCAGTCGACGGACCCGCCCTCCCCGGACGCCCCCAGCACCCGCAGCGCGTTCTCCTCGCCGACCTTCCACTTCGCCGACTTGACGAACTGGAACACCCCGATCGGCCACCCCTGGTTCCAGGCGCGCAGCGCGAGCCCGAACGCGGCGGTGGACTTGCCCTTGCCGACGCCCGTGTGCACCACGACCAGCGGCCGGTTCCGGCGCTGCCGGGTCGTCAGCCCGTCGTCGGGAATCACACTCGGCTGTCCCTGCGGCATTACGCGGCCCTCCTCTGTACGTCCTTCACCAACCCGGCGATCGAGTCCGCCCGCAACTCGTCCAGCGTCACCGCCGTACCGCCGAGCTCGCCCGCGAGCTGCCCGGCGAGCCCCAGCCGCACGGGCCCCGACTCACAGTCCACGACCACGGAGGCGACCCCTTCGGCCGCGAACAGCCGCGCCGCACGCGAAGCCAGCGCGACCGGCTCCGGGCCGCCCGTGGCCCGCCCGTCCGTCACCACCACGACCAGCGGCCGCCGCGCCGGATCCCGCAGCCGCTCCACGCGCAGCACGTCGTGCGCCCGCAGCAGTCCCGCCGCGAGCGGCGTGCGCCCACCCGTGGGCAGCGACTCCAGCCGGGCCGCCGCCGCGTCCACCGACGAGGTCGGGGGCAGCGCGACGTCGGCGCCCGTGCCCCGGAAGGTCACCAGACCGACCTTGTCCCGCCGCTGGTAGGCGTCCAGCAGCAGCGACAGCACGGCGCCCTTCACGGCGCTCATCCGCTGCCGGGCCGCCATCGACCCGGAGGCGTCCACGACGAACAGCACGAGATTGCCCTCGCGCCCCTCGCGGGTGGCCTGCCGCAGGTCGTCCCGGCGTACCACCAGGCCGGGCCCGGACCGTCCGCGGGCCCGCTGGTGCGGGGCGGCGGCCTGCACGGTCGCCGCCAGGTGCAGCTTGGTGAGCGCGCCCTGCGGTCGCCGCGCCCCGGTGGTCCGCCCGTGCTCGGTCCGTGCCCGCGAACGCCGCCCGGCGGCGCCCTCGCCGATCCCGGGCACGCTCAGCACCTTCGTGCGGAACGGCTCGGAGGCCCGTACGGCCGACTGCTCGCCGCCCCCGGAAGGCTGCGGCTGCCCGCCCTCCCCGGCCTCGGGCTGCGCGCCCGTGTCACCGCCCTCGGGACCCTCGCCGGGGTCTGGCTGCCCGCCGCCCCCACCGGGTCCGTCCGGCCCGGGGTCCGGGTCCGGGTCGTCGTCCTCCGAGCCGCCGAACTCCTCCAGCGTCTCGTCCAGCTTGTCCTCGTCCAGCCCGGGCGCGTCGAAGGGGTTGCGCCGCCGCCGGTGCGGCAGCGCGAGCAGCGCCGCCTGCCGGACGTCCTCCGCGAGCACGTCCGTCCGCCCGGCCCAGGCGGCCAGCGCGGTCGCGGTCCGGGCCATCACGATGTCGGCGCGCATGCCGTCCACCTCGAAGGCCGCGCAGGTCGCCGCGATCTGCCGCAGCGCCCCGTCGCCGAGCCGCACCGACGGCAGCAGCGCACGCGCCGCCACGATCCGCGCCCGTACCTCGGCCTCGTCCTCGGCCCACCGGGCCGCGAAGGCGGCCGGGTCGTCGTCGTAGGCCAGCCGCCTGCGCACGACCTCGACCCGCTGGTCCGGCTCCCGGGAGGCCGCGACCTCGACGGTCAGCCCGAACCGGTCGAGCAACTGCGGCCGCAGCTCGCCCTCCTCGGGGTTCATCGTGCCGACGAGCAGGAACCGCGCGGCGTGCCGTACGGAGACGCCCTCGCGCTCGACGTACGAGGCGCCCATCGCGGCCGCGTCCAGCAGCAGGTCGACCAGGTGGTCGTGGAGGAGGTTGACCTCGTCGACGTAGAGGATCCCGCGGTGCGCGTCCGCGAGCAGGCCGGGCTCGAAGGCCTTCACGCCCTCCGACAGCGCCCGCTCGATGTCCAGCGCGCCCACAAGCCGGTCCTCGGAGGCGCCGACGGGCAGCTCCACCATGCGGGCGGGCCGCTCCACGCCGCCGCCGGCCTCGTGGGGCCCGTCGGGGCACCCCGGGTCGGGGGAGGCGGGGTCGCACGAGAAGCGGCACCCGGGGACGACCGGGACCTCCGGCAGCAGCGCCGAAAGGGCCCGTACGGCCGTCGACTTGGCGGTGCCCTTCTCACCGCGCACCAGCACACCGCCGACCGCCGGTGACACGGCGTTCAGCAGCAGCGCGAGCCGCAGGTCGTCCTGGCCGACGACGGCCGTGAACGGAAACGGGGTGGTCACTTGTCGTCGCCCTCCAAGTCGCCTTCGAGCTCCAGGTAGGTGGCGCGCAGCCGCTCCAGCGTCTCCGCGTCCGGCTCGGCCCACAGACCCCGCTCGGCCGCCTCCAGCAGCCGCTCGGTGATGCCGCGCAGCGCCCAGGGGTTGGACTTCTTCATGAAGTCCCGGTTCTCCGGGTCGAAGACGTACTCGGCGCTGAGCTTCTCGTACATCCAGTCGTCCACGACCCCGGCCGTGGCGTCGTACCCGAAGAGGTAGTCGACGGTCGCCGCCATCTCGAAGGCGCCCTTGTAGCCGTGCCGCCGCATGGCCGCCATCCAGCGCGGGTTGACCACCCGGGCGCGGAACACGCGGTGCGTCTCCTCGCCCAGCGTGCGGGTCTTCACCTGGTCCGGGGTGGCGGAGTCGCCGACGTAGGCCTCGGGGGAGGCGCCGGTCAGATGCCGCACCATGGCGACCATGCCGCCGTGGTACTGGAAGTAGTCGTCGGCGTCGACCAGGTCGTGCTCGCGGGTGTCGACGTTCTTCGCGGCGACGGCGATCCGCTTGAACGCGGTCTCCATGTCCCCGCGCGCGGCCCGTCCGTCGAGCCCGCGCCCGTAGGCGTAGCCGCCCCACACCGCGTACACCTCGGCGAGGTCCGCGTCGGAGCGCCAGTTGCGGGCGTCGATGAGCGGCAGCAGACCGGCCCCGTACGCCCCCGGCTTGGAGCCGAAGATGCGGGCGGTGGCGCGGCGCCGGTCGCCGTGCTCGGCGGTGTCCTCGTCGGCGTGGGCGCGGACGTAGTTGGACTCGGCCGGCTCGTCCAGCTCGGCCACCGCCCGCACGGCGTCGTCGATCAGCCCGACCACGTGCGGGAACGCGTCCCGGAAGAAGCCGGAGATGCGGACCGTGACGTCGATGCGGGGCCGGCCCAGCTCCGCCAGGGGGATCACCTCGAACCCGGTCACCCGGCGCGAGGCGTCGTCCCAGACGGGTCGGCAGCCCAGCAGCGCCAGGATCTCGGCGATGTCGTCGCCCTGGGTGCGCATGGCGGAGGTGCCCCACACCGTCAGGCCGACGGACTTCGGGTACTCGCCGGTGTCCTGGAGGTAGCGCTGCACCAGCGAGTCGGCGAGCGACTGCCCGACCTCCCAGCTGAGCCGGGACGGGATCGCCTTGGGGTCGACGGAGTAGAAGTTCCGGCCCGTCGGCAGCACGTTGACCAGACCGCGGGTCGGCGAGCCGGAGGGACCGGCCGGGACGTAACCGCCGTCCAGGGCGCGCAGGATGTGCCCGATCTCGTCGGTGGTCCGCTCCAGCCGGGGCACGACCTCGGCGCAGGCGAACTCCAGCACGGCGACGGCGTCGGCCAGTTCGGTGCCGAGCACCTCGCGGACCAGCGGCGCGCTCTCGGCGACCGCCCAGCCCCGCTCCTCCATGCCCTCCGCGATCCGCCGGCACAGCTGCTCCAGCAGGTCGATCGCGTCGGCGGCGCTGCGCGCGGGGCCGTCGACCAGGTCGGTCAGCTCGACGGGCACCTTCACCGGGGCGCCCGGCTCGGCCAGCAGCTCCTTCTCCACCAGTCCGAAGTGCTCCGCCAGCGCGGCCCGCAGACCGGGCAGCGCGTTGGCCTGGCCGCCCCACACCTGCGAGGCGCGCAGCACGGCCAGCACCAGGTTGACGCGCGGCTCACCGACCGGCCCGCCGCCCAGGATGTGCAGGCCGTCGCGGATCTGCACGTCCTTGATCTCGCACAGGTAGCCGTCGATGTGCATGACGAACTCGTCGAACGCCTCGTCGTCCGGCTGCTCGTCCACGTGCAGGTCGTGGTGGAGCTCGGCGGCCTTCACCAGCGTCCAGATCTGCGCCCGCACGGCCGGGGCCTTGGCCGGGTCCAGGTCGGAGACGAGCGCGTACTCGTCGAGGAGCTGCTCCAGCTTGGCCAGATCGCCGTAGGTGTCGGCGCGGGCCATCGGCGGCACGAGGTGGTCGACGACCGTGGCGTGGCCGCGGCGCTTGGCCTGGGTGCCCTCGCCGGGGTCGTTGACGATGAACGGGTAGATCAGCGGCAGGTCACCGAGGACGGCGTCCGGGGCGCAGCCGCCGCTGAGCCCGAGGCCCTTGCCGGGCAGCCACTCCATGGTGCCGTGCTTGCCCATGTGCACGATCGCGTCCGCGCCGAAACTGTTCTCCAGCCAGCGGTAGGCCGCCATGTAGTGGTGCGACGGCGGCATGTCCGGGTCGTGGTAGATCGCGATGGGGTTCTCGCCGAAGCCGCGCGGCGGCTGGATCATCACCACGACGTTCCCGAACTGCAGGGACGCCAGCACGATGTCGTCCCCGTCGACGTAGAGGCTGCCCGGCGGTTCGCCCCACGCCTCGGTCATGGCGTCGCGCAGCTCCGGGTCGAGCTTGTCGAACCAGGCCCGGTAGTCCGCCAGCGGCACCCGCGCGGGCGCGGCGGACAACTGCTCCTCCGTCAGCCACTCCACGTCGTGCCCGCCGGCCTCGATCAGCCGGTGGATCAGCTCGTCGCCGTTGTCGGGGTACCCCTCGACGGCGTACCCGGCGTCCCGCAGGGCGTCCAGCACCCGCACGGCCGAGGCCGGCGTGTCGAGCCCGACCGCGTTGCCGACCCGCGAGTGCTTGGTCGGGTACGCGGTGAAGACCAGCGCGAGCTTCTTCTCGCCGTTCTCCTTGTGCTTGAGCCGGGCGTGCCGTACGGCGATGCCGGCGACCCGGGCGGCACGCTCCGGGTCGGCCACGTACACCGGTACGTCGTCCGGGCCCTGCTCCTTGAAGGAGAACGGCACGGTGATCAGCCGCCCGTCGAACTCCGGGATCGCCACCTGCATCGCGGCGTCCATGGGGGAGAGGGCGGCGTCCGACTCCTCCCAGGCCTGCCGCGAGGAGGTCAGGCACAGCCCCTGCAGCACCGGGACGTTCATCTCGGCGAGGGCACCGATGTCCCAGGCCTCCTCGTCACCGCCCGCCGAGGCCTGCGAGGCGTGCGTGCCGCCGGCGGCCAGGACAGTGGCGACCAGGGCGTCCGCCCGGCCCAGGATCTCGTACAGCCCCTCGTCCGCACCCCGCAGCGAACCGCAGTACACGGGCAGGGCGTTGGCGCCGTGGGCCTCGATCGCGTCGCACAGCGTGTCCACGAAGGCGGTGTTGCCGCTCAGCTCGTGGGCCCGGTAGAAGAGCACGCCGACGGTCGGACGGCCCTCGCTGAACGCCCGCTCGCCGTGGACGCCGTACTCGGGCATCTTGCGCGGCGCGGCGAAGCCCTCGCCGGTGAGCAGCACCGTGTCGGACAGGAACCGGGCCAGTTCGGTGAGGTTCTCCGGCCCGCCCTCCACGAGGTACTTCAGCGCCTCGGCGACGACACCGGCCGGCACCGACGACTCGGCCATCAGCTCCGCGTCCGGCACGGCCTCGCCGCCCAGCAGCACGGTCGGGATCCCGGCGGCCTTCAGCGCGGCCAGCCCGTCCTCCCAGGCCCGCTTGCCGCCGAGCAGCCGCACCACGGCGAGGTCGGCGCCGTCCAGCAGAGCCGGCAGCTCCTCGCGCACGTCCACGCGGGTCGGATTGCCGATCCGGTACGAGGCACCCGTGGCGGCCCGGGCCGCCAGCAGGTCCGTGTCGGCGGTCGACAACAACAACACAGTGCTCATGCGGGTGCTCCCGGTGGAATGAAGGGCAGTCCTTGCGGCGCGCCGGACTCGATGAGCCGCCACAGCGCGTCGGTGTCCGCGTGCTGTTCGATCAGGTCGCCGAGCCGGTCGAGCTGCTCCTCGCGCAGCGCGGCGAACGAGGTGTCCGGAGCCGGCACGAAACGGCGGCCCGCGGCGGCCGCCACCTCGCGCAGGAACGCCCGCCGGAAGCCGTCCGACTCCAGCGAGCCGTGCCAGTGCGTGCCCCAGGTCTGGCCGACCCGGCAGCCGTCCAGGAAGGCCTCGCCGCCGGTGACGTCGGCGACCCCGTGGTGGATCTCGTAGCCCTCGACGCGCTCGCCGAGGGCCTCGCCCTCCGGCCGGGTGAGGGTCTTCTCGCGGGCGAACCGCACCCGCACGGGCAGGATCCCCAGCCCGTCGACGTGGCCCCGGCGGCTCTCGACGTCGTCCTCGATGTGCTCGCCGAGGAGCTGGAAGCCGCCGCAGACGCCGAGCACCGGCCGCTGTTCGGCGGCCCGGCGGACCAGGGCGTCGGCGAGCCCCCGCTCACGCAGCCAGTCCAGCGCGCGGACCGTGCCACGGGTGCCGGGCACGACGACGAGGTCGGCGTCGGCCAGCTCCTCCGGCCGGTCCACGAACCGCACCACGACGCCCGGTTCGGCGGCCAGGGCGTCCACGTCGGTGAAGTTGGACATCAGCGGCACGGCGCACACGGCGACGCGCAGCACGTCCTCCCCGAGCGGCGGCGCGACGACGGACTCCCGCACGGCGCCCCGCAGGGAGACCCGCAGCCCGTCCTCCTCGTCGATCCCCAGCCCGTGCCGGAACGGCAGCACGCCGTACGTCTTCCGCCCCGTCAGTCCGTGCAGCATGTCAAGGCCCGGCTCCAGCAGGGAGACGTCCCCGCGGAACTTGTTGACGAGGAACCCGGCGACGCACTCCTGGTCCTCGCGCGACAGCAGCGCCACCGTCCCGAAGAACGAGGCGAAGACACCGCCCCGGTCGATGTCGCCGACGACGAGCACGGGAAGCCCGGCGCCCCGGGCGATGCCCATGTTGACGATGTCCGTCCGCCGGAGGTTGATCTCGGCGGGAGAACCGGCCCCCTCACAGATCACCGCGTCATACGTGCCCCGCAACTGCTCCAGGCAGTCCAGCACCGTGCCGAGCAGCTTCTGCTGCCGCCCGCCGTGGTAGCCGCGCGCGCTCAGCTCACCGACCGGCTTGCCCAGCAGCACGACCTGACTGCTCTGCTCCCCCCCGGGCTTGAGCAGCACCGGGTTCATCAGCGCGGTCGGCTCGACCCGGCAGGCCTGTGCCTGCATGGCCTGCGCCCGCCCGATCTCGGCGCCCTCCCGCGTCACGAACGAATTCAGGGACATGTTCTGCGCCTTGAAGGGCGCGACCTTGACGCCCTGCCGCACCAGCCACCGGCAGATCCCGGCCGTCACGACGCTCTTGCCCGCGTCGGAGGTGGTCCCGGCGACGAGAAGCCCACCGCTCATGCTCACTTCCCCCTCTTCAGCAACCGCGCGCCGGCGCACACCCCGAGCGCCAGCCAGGTGACGCGCCGCGAGAGCCGCACGGCCCGCTCGACGTCATGGCGGACGACGGCCCGCCCGTCCGTGTTCAGCACGGGCCGGTGCTCCACCCGCCCGCCGTACGACAGGGTCCCGCCCAGCCGCACCCCGAGCGCCCCCGCGAACGAGGCCTCCACGGGCCCGGCGTTGGGACTGGGGTGCTGCGCCGCGTCCGCCCGCCAGGCGCGGACGGCCCCCCGCGGATCCGGCCCGGCCAGCACTGCGAGGACGGCGGTCAGCCGCGCGCCCGGCCACCCGGCGAGGTCGTCCAGCCGCGCGGAGGCCCACCCATAGCGCCGGTAACGGGCCGACTTGTGCCCGACCATGGCGTCCAGGGTGTTGACGGCCCGGAACCCGAGCAGCCCCGACACCCCGCCCACGGCCCCCCACACCAGCGCCCCGACCACCGCGTCGGAGGTGTTCTCGGCGACGGACTCGACCACGGCCCGGGCGATCCCGTCGGCGTCGAGGGCCTGCGGATCGCGCCCGCACAGATGCGGCAGCCGCGCCCGGGCCGCCTCCACGTCCCCCGCCTCCAGGGCACGCCCGATGGTCCCGGCCTCCCGGGCGAGCGAAGTGCCCCCGACGACGGCCCAGGTGGCGGCTCCGGTGAGCGCGACGGAGGCGACGGCGGAGGACCGCACGGCACGCTCGGCGACGGCCCCGAGCGCGACGGCTCCTCCCGCGCACACGAGCGTGTGCAGCGCGCCCCACCCGCGGTGGTCCCGCCACAACACCCGTTCCACGGCACCCGCGGCCCGCCCGAACGCGGCGACCGGATGCCCCCGGCGGGGATCGCCGAGCAGCAGGTCACCGATCAGGCCGGCGGCGGCGCCGTACGCGAAGACGCGACCGGCACCCATGGGCTCAGCCGGCCAACAGGGCAGGCAGGGGTGGGGTGCTGAACCTCGATCGGCAGCCGCGCATGGCGATACGTGTCCTCACTCAGGGTGTCCACGCCCTGGTTCGACGAGACCGGCGGTGAGAGTTCCTGGCTCCCGGGGGATGGCTACCCCGGTGACAGTGGCGGGACCGCGCCGGACTCACACCGGCTTCCTCTCCTGCCGCCGTACTGGCCCCGGAAGTCCACCACGGCCGCGAACCGCCGTCAACTTGCCCTTGACCTGCGCGGGGAGAGTGTGGAGAACCCCACATCGCCCCTTTCGCGCACACGACGACCGGGCGGCACGGGACCGAGGTCCCGTGCCGCCCGGCGGACACGCTGTGCGATCGGGCCGTCAGGCCACGATCAGATAGATCCCGTAGCCCACGGCCGCCGCGCACGCCGCGAAGCACGCGTACGCGCCCGTGACGGCGAGGCTCGCGGACCCGCCCTCGGCGACCGCGCGCTCGCGGCGCGACAGGCCGGTGATGCCGAGGGTGAACAGGCCCACGAGGGCCACGGTGACGACGAGGCTCACGCCGAAGACGGAGCCGAGGGCCGCCCAGTCGATCTTCATCTCTGCTTCCTTCTCGCTGCCGGTGGGCGGGTCAGACCGTGGTGGTCGTGGAGGGTGTGCGCTCGGCGGTGGCCTGGGCCGGTATCGGCGGCACGTCGGCGGAGGTGCCGCCCGCAGGCGGCGGCGTCACCGCGGCCATCGCCGTGGTGACCACACCGGCCGGCTCCGCGTCGTCGGTGTCGTTGACATTGGTGTGGTCGACGACCTCGCGCCGGGAGATCTTCCAGATGGCCGCCGAGGAGGCGACGAGGAAGACGGCCACCACGGCGGTGCCCCAGTCGCCGAAGCCGGTCACGTACTCGGCGAGCGCGGCCACCAGGGCCGCCGCCGGCAGGGTCAGGCCCCAGGCGACGAACATCCGCGTCGCCGTCGACCAGCGGACCACGCCGCCCTTGCGGCCGAGGCCCGCGCCCATCACCGCGCCGGACACCGAGTGCGTGGTGGACAGGGAGAAACCGAGGTGGGAGGAGGCCAGGATGACCGTCGCCGCGCTGGTCTGGGCGGCGAAGCCCTGCTGCGGCCGGAGGTCGGTCAGGCCCTTGCCCATGGTGCGGATGATGCGCCAGCCGCCCAGGTAGGTGCCGAGCGCGATCGCGATGCCCGCGGAGAGGATGACCCACATGGGCGGGTCGGAGTCGGGCGCGACGGCGCCGCCGGCGACCAGGGCCAGGGTGATGACACCCATCGTCTTCTGCGCGTCGTTGGTGCCGTGCGCCAGGGAGACCAGGCCCGCGGAGGCGATCTGGCCGGCCCGGTAGCCCTTCTCGGAGGCCTTGCCGTCGGCCTTCCTGCCCAGCGAGTACGTCAGCCGCGTGGCGAGCATCGCCGCGACGCCCGCGACCAGCGGGGCGGCGATCGCCGGGATCAGCACCTTCGTGACCAGCACGTCGCCGTGCACCGCGCCGACGCCCGCCGAGGCGATCGTGGCGCCGATCAGGCCGCCCATCAGGGCGTGCGAGGAGCTGGACGGCAGGCCGACCAGCCAGGTCAGCAGGTTCCAGAGGATCGCGCCGACCAGGGCGGCGAAGATGACCTCGGGGCGGATACCGGCCTCGTCGACGAGGCCCTTGGAGATCGTGTTGGCGACTTCGACGGACAGGAAGGCGCCGACCAGGTTGAGGACCGCGGACATGGCCACTGCGACCTTGGGCTTCATGGCGCCCGTGGAAATGGTCGTGGCCATCGCGTTCGCGGTGTCGTGGAAACCGTTCGTGAAATCGAACGCGAGTGCGGTTACCACCACAATCGCGAGGATCAGCGAGAAGCTTTCCATTTACCCAGGCAATCGTTCGAGGTCGTTGGCGCGACGACCGTAAGTAACCTGAGTGAACGGAAGATGAACTGGGAGGGGCGCAGGGGTGTCCGCAACGGAAGGTCGGTGTTCCGCCCTGTCCTGGCGGGCCTTGCGCCCCAACGGCTAGGCGCCCCGCGCGAACCGCTTCAGTCGATCGAGTGACCCGTTGAAGAGATTCTGGTCACCCGGAAGAGTGCCGCTGCCGTTGTCGTACTGCCAGAACGTCCACGACGACCACCCGGCCGGCAGCGTCCCCGCGCTCGCCGAGTCGTAGCGGGCGATCCACAGGGGGTGGTCGGCGGCGAAGGCGGAGCTGTTGCCCGTGCACGTCTTCCACCAGTGGGTGGTCGTGTAGATCACGGGGCGACGGCCGGTGAGCCGCTTGACCTCGTCGCTGAACGCCTTGATCCAGCCGACCATCCCCGCCTTGCTCAGGCCGTAGCACTTCCGCTTCTTGTCGTACGGGTTGTATTCGATGTCCAGCGCGGGCGGCAGCGTCCAGCCGTCGGCGCTCCAGCTGCCGCCGTTGCCCACGAAGTGCGCCGCCTGCGCCGTGCCCGACGACCGGTTCGGCAGCGCGAAGTGGTACGCGCCGCGGACGAGGCCGGCCGCGCGCGAGCCGTTGTACTGCCGGCCGAAGTAAGGGTTGCGGTAGGTGGTGGACTCGGTCGCCTTGACGTAGACGAACCGGGCGCCCTTGCTCCTCGCGCTCCGCCAGTCGACGTTCTTCTGGTGGGACGAGACGTCGTGTCCCTTCGGGCGGCTCGCGGCCGAGGCCGGCGCCTCGGCCAGCGCGGTCCCTCCCAGAGCGAGTGCCGCCGCGTACACCGCGAGCCATCGGCCGCGGCGTCGGGTCGGTGTGCGGTCACGGGCCATGTTTCCCCCCGGAATGGCGACGTGCACGGCAAATCCCCCAGAGCGTACTGGAAGATCATTGAATGCCCGAAGATCTCCGGCCAAGAAAGATCGCGAGGGCTTTTGTGCCGGTCTGCGCCCTTACGGATGGTCGGCTTCCGGCCTAAAGTGCCCCCGCCCGGCGGCGGGTTGCGGAACCGGCTGGCAGGATCGCCGCATGGCTGAGCAGCGAGGCGGCGAGCGGGGCGGGCGGGACGCCCGGGGCGGCGGACAGGGTGCGGGGGAACCGCGGCGGAGGGGTGTCCGACCCGAGGAGGCGCGCGCCTGGGAGGACCTCGTCGCCACGGCCCGCCGAACGGTCGCCGAAGGCCTCGTCGTCGGCACCTCGGGCAACGTCTCGGTGCGCGTCGGGGACACCGTGCTGGTCACGCCGTCGGGCGTCCCGTACGACCGGCTGACGCCCGGCGACGTGACCGGTGTCGACCTCGACGGCCGGCAGGTCCTCGGCACGCTCGTCCCGACCAGCGAACTGCCCATGCACCTCGCCGTCTACCGCACGGCCGACGCCCGCGCCGTCGTCCACACCCACGCCGTGCACGCGACGGCCGTCTCGACGCTCGTCGGCGAGCTCCCGCTGATCCACTACATGGCCGCCGCCCTCGGCGGGCCCGTCCGGGTTGCCCCGTATGCCACGTACGGCACCGACGAGTTGGCCGAGAACATGCTCCGCGCCCTCGCCGACCGCGCCGGCTGCCTCCTGCAGAACCACGGCACCATCACCCACGGCGCCACCCTCGACCAGGCCTACGACCGCACCGCACAGCTGGAATGGATGTGCCGCCTGTGGCTGACCGCCACGTCGGTGCCGGGCCTGTCCCCGAGCCTGCTCTCCCGCGACCAGCTGACGGAGGTGGAACAGCGCCTGCGCGGCTACGGCCAGCGTCAGTGACCGGGGCCGCCCGCGCCAGGAACCGCGCCGCCACCGCCCTCACGAGCCCCGGATGCCGCCGCCAGCCGCGGCCGGCGTGCGCCTCACCCCACCGCCGCCCCCCACTGGTCGCCGGCCGGGTCCGCCAGGACACTGGACGGGTGCGCACTGTCAAAGCGACGGCCGCTGCCGTCACCGCCGTGATCGGGGCCGGGGCCGCCGCGGTGGCCGCCGGCCGGTTCGCCAGCGACGCCGCGCTCAAGGCGCGTCCGGGCAGGCCCCTGCCCACCGAACCCCGGCTCACCGTGCACGGCACGGCCGCCGGGCAGATCAGCCTCACCCGGGACCTGGCCGCCCTGCGGCCCGGCCGCTACGGCCTGGCCGGCGACGGCTCCCACGCCGTCGTCGGCCCCGTCCTCGCCGACGCCCCGCACACCGCCGACACCGTCGTACGCCGCCTGGAGCGCGTCACCCACGGCGCCCTGCGCCCCGGCGACAAGGCGTGGCTCACCCCCAACGTGTACGTCGGCGACCCCGGCGCCGCCCTCGGCCTCGAACACACCGACGTCGAGATCCCCGGCGAACTCGGCGCGCTGCCCGCGTGGTTCGTGCCCGGCGCCCGGGACACCTGGGTGATCGCCGCGCACGGCCTGGGCACCACCCGGGAAATCGCCATGAACGTCATGGAGTTCCTGCACCGCAACCGCTTCCCGGTCCTCGCCCTCGCCTACCGCGGCGACCTCGGCGCACCCCGCCCGCCCGACGGCCTGAACCACCTCGGCGAGACCGAGTGGCGCGACCTCGACGCGGCCATCCGCCACGCCGTACGCCACGGAGCCCGCCAGGTCGTCCTGCACGGCTGGTCCACCGGCGCCACCATGGCCCTGCGCGCCGCCGAGCACTCGGAGCTCCGCGACCGCGTCTCCGGGCTCGTCCTGGACTCCCCGGTCCTCAGCTGGGAGACCACGCTGCGCGCTCTGGCCGCCGCCCGCCGCACCCCGGGCGCGCTGCTGCCCCTGGCGGTCCGCGCCGCCCAGGGCCGCACCGGCCTGTACGGCGACCGCGCCACGGGGGCCGCCCCGTACGACGGCGTCCGTGTCCCCGCCCTCCTCTTCCACGGCCCGGACGACACGGTCGCCCCCTGGCGGCTCTCCCGCCGCCTCGCCGACGCCCGCCCCGACATGGTCGCCCTCCACACCGTCCGCGGCGCCCCCCACGGTGCGATGTGGAACGCCGACCCCGAGGCGTACGAGGAGGCCCTGCGGCGCTTCCTCACCCCCCTCATGTGACCCCTGCGGCGGGTGCAGGCCCGTCACACCCCCCGTTCACGCCCCCTTCGCCCCGTCGCAACCACGTCCCGTCCGGCTCCCCACCGACCGGTCGCGATGATTCCGTTTAGCGTCGTACCACTGGCCTGTTCCCGGCCCTCGACCACTCCCGGGGACCGGTGCGTTGGCCATCCCCGTCGCCCGCCGTGACATTCCGTTTGGGTTTTCGGACCGTCAACCGGAAGACTGCCCCCGTGACGTCCCGTATCCCGCGCGACTCCAGGCTTCGACTCGTCCGCCCGCGACCCCTGGCCGCCGCCCCCAGAGCGATGAACCAGCAGCGCTCGCGCCGCCCCGCGCCGCGCCCCCCGGAGGGCACCCCGGCACCGGCGGAGCTGGCCAGAATGGCACGCTCCGGCCTCGCCGACGCCGCCCGCGTCGCCCGCTGGGCCGACGCCGCCCTCGGCCCCGGCGGGGACAGCGCCACCGCCGACGGCAAGGCCACCCTCTCCGACGCGACCGCCGAACGGGCCGCCTCGGACCTGGGCCTGACCCCGGCTCAGGTCAGAGCCGACTGGGACACCGCCCGCCTCGCCGGCCTCGTCGAGGTGCACGGCGACAGCGCCCGCCCCGGCTGGCGGCTGCGCGCCTGGAACCGCGACGACAGCGCCGTACTGCGCGGCTGGGTCGCCCTCTTCGACGCCTGGTCGCTCGCCCATCCGGAACCCGAGGAGCACGAGCCCGCCGCCGTCGCCGAGGTCGTCTCGGCCATGCCGCAGGTGCTCTCCTTCCTCCAGCTGTCCGCCGGCCCCGTCCCCGTCGAGCAGCTCCTGGACCTCCTGGAGCAGCGCGTCACCGAACTGCGCACCGCCCGCTGCGAGATCCCCTACGGCCCCCAGCCCGAGCCGGCGGCCGAACCGGAGCCCACCGACGCCCCGCTCGCCCCCCTCCTCGACTGGGCCCTGCGCGCCCTTGCCTCCGTCGGCGCCCTCACCTACGGCGACGGCCAGGCCACGCTCACCCCGCTCGGCAGCTGGGCCGTCTGGGTCAAGCTGGAGCAGATCTGCGTCGCCGCGCAGAGCCCCGCCGGGAACATCGAGCAGGCCGCCGAGGACATGCTCCGCGGCTGCGCCCAGCTGCGCCCGAACGCGGCCCGTGCCGAGTACCGCGCCTGGCTCGCCGCCCGGCCCGTGGGCAGCGCCGTCACCGAGCTTCTCGGCGCCGCCCGCGGCGAGGACGCCCTGCTGCGCGGCCTCGCCTTCGAGGCGCTGCGCGTGGTCGGCGCCCCCGCCGAGCCGGACGTCCGCGCCGTGCTGGAGGAGCCGACGCTCCGGCCGTACGCGCTGCTGTGGCTGGCCGAGCACGACGGGGCCGACCCGGAGGACGCCCACGAGGTCCTCACCCGGGAGGAGGCGACCTGGCTGTGGGTGGACACGGCCGCCGCCGTCGCCGACCACGGGGAGGCCCCGCTGCTCGTCCGCCACCTGGAGTCCGCCGTGCAGCCGACCGTCCCGATGCTCCTGGACGAGGTGCGGGCCGTGGGGCACCCGCGCACCGTGCAGGTCCTGGTCGCCCTCGCCGCGGCACACCCCGACCCGGCCCTGGCCAAGGCCGTGCGCCGGGCCGCCTTCCAGGTGCACACCGGCGGCCACTAGCCGCCCGGCCCGTCCGGGGCGCCGGGATCCCGCCTCCGCGAGATCCCGCCCCCCCCCCGCGAGACGAACCGAACACCCGAACGCAGAAAAAGTGGTTGCACGCCCCCGTTAGACTGTCCCCCATGGCCATTCTCCTCGCGCATTAGACGGCGGGAACGTCCTCAGCCGCCCATCCCGCCCCCGTATCCGCCCTGGAGTCTGTCCGTGATCTCCGCCTCCGGTATCGAGCTGCGCGCCGGTGCCCGCGTCCTCATCGAAAACGCCACCTTCCGGGTCGCCAAGGGCGACCGCATCGGCCTGGTCGGCCGCAACGGCGCGGGGAAGACGACCCTCACCAAGTGCCTCGCGGGCGAGGGCATGCCCGCCGGCGGCACCATCACCCGCTCCGGCGAGGTCGGCTACCTCCCGCAGGACCCGCGCACGGGCGACCTCGACGTCCTCGCCCGCGACCGCATCCTCTCGGCGCGCGGCCTGGACGTCCTGATCCGCAAGATGCGCGACAACGAACAGCGCATCGCGAACGGCAAGGGCGCCACCCGCGAGAAGGCCCTCAAGCAGTACGAGCGCCAGGAGACGGAGTTCCTCACCAAGGGCGGGTACGCCGCCGAGGCCGAGGCCGCCACGATCGCCGCCGCGCTCAACCTGCCCGACCGCGTGCTCGGCCAGCCCCTGCACACCCTCTCCGGTGGTCAGCGCCGCCGCATCGAGCTGGCCCGCATCCTGTTCTCCGACGCGGACACGCTGCTGCTCGACGAGCCGACCAACCACCTCGACGCCGACTCGATCATCTGGCTGCGGGACTACCTGAAGACCTACCGCGGCGGCTTCATCGTGATCTCCCACGACGAGGACCTGGTCGAGACAGTCGTCAACAAGGTGTTCTACCTGGACGCCAACCGCGCCCAGATCGACGTCTACAACATGGGCTGGAAGCTCTACCAGCAGCAGCGCGAGGCCGACGAGAGGCGCCGCAAGCGCGAGCGCGCCAACGCCGAGAAGAAGGCCGCCGCGCTCCATTCGCAGGCCGACAAGATGCGCGCCAAGGCCACCAAGACGGTCGCCGCGCAGAACATGGCCCGCCGCGCGGACAAGCTGCTCTCCGGCCTGGAGGCGGTCCGCCAGTCCGACAAGGTCGCCAAGCTGCGCTTCCCGGAGCCCGCGCCCTGCGGCAAGACCCCGCTGATGGCCGAGGGCCTGTCGAAGTCCTACGGCTCGCTGGAGATCTTCACCGATGTGGACCTGGCCATCGACAAGGGCTCCCGCGTCGTCATCCTGGGCCTCAACGGCGCCGGCAAGACCACCCTGCTGCGGCTGCTCGGCGGCGTCGAGCAGCCCGACACGGGCGCGGTCGTCCCCGGCCACGGCCTGAAGCTCGGCTACTACGCCCAGGAGCACGAGACCCTCGACCCCGACCGCACGGTCCTGGAGAACATGCGCTCCGCCGCACCCGACATGGACCTCGTCGAGGTCCGCAAGGTGCTCGGCTCGTTCCTGTTCTCCGGCGACGACGTCGACAAGCCGGCCGGGGTCCTGTCCGGCGGTGAGAAGACCCGCCTGGCCCTCGCCACGCTGGTGGTGTCCTCGGCGAACGTCCTGCTCCTCGACGAGCCCACCAACAACCTCGACCCGGCCAGCCGCGAGGAGATCCTCGGCGCGCTGCGCACCTACAAGGGCGCCGTCGTCCTCGTCACGCACGACGAGGGTGCCGTCGAGGCGCTCCAGCCGGAGCGGATCATCCTGCTGCCGGACGGCGTCGAGGACCTGTGGGGCGCCGACTACGCGGACCTCGTCGCCCTCGCTTGATCGAATGCGTGATCAACGGCGTATGGATCATTCGGCCTAGCGGTGATCCATCATCTGTGTGAGATCTCCTCGTACCGAGGTGTGTCCTACATCGAATTCGCGGCCGAGCCCCCGATTCTTCCGGGCTCGGCCGCGTCGCCTTTCTGACCTGGCATTTCCCGGGGCAATCCGTTCGGGCGTACGGACGCCGCTCTCCGGAATTCCGTATTCCGGATGTGGGGATGTGCTCCCGTCGTCACAACCTTGTCTCACGGACCTTGCCGAATGGGTGGCCATCAAGGCTCGGAGGGGTGATCATGAGGAGACCAGAGCGCACTTCCCATGAGGAGGCACGGGTGGCCGAGACTCTGAAGAAGGGCAGCCGGGTGACCGGCGCCGCGCGCGACAAGCTCGCGGCAGACCTGAAGAAGAAGTACGACGCCGGTGCGAGCATCCGGGCGTTGGCCGAGGAGACCGGCCGCTCGTATGGCTTCGTGCACCGCATGCTCAGTGAGTCGGGCGTCACGCTGCGAGGGCGTGGCGGGGCGACACGGGGCAAAAAGGCCACGGCCTGACCCCGGGTGGCCCCACGGCTTCGATGGTGGCCACCCGGTCGGCAGGCTGAGCGGCCGGGTGGTTACTGTGCAGTCACTTAGCTGTGCCGTGATGCGGCGGGACATCCGCCGTCGCACGGCGCGGAAGACGACCGCACACATCGGAGGCGTCCCATGGCTTCGTCCGACCAGGACCTCGTTCCCGTACTCGACAAGGACGGCGTACGGCTCACCGTCGACGACGCGATCGCCACGGTGACGCTGGCCAACCCGGCCAAGCGCAACGCGCAGAGCCCCGCTCTGTGGCGGGCGCTGACCGAGGCCGGGCGGCAGCTGCCGGGCTCCGTCCGCGTCGTGGTGCTGCGGGCCGAGGGCAAGTCCTTCTCGGCCGGCCTCGACCGGCAGGCGTTCACGCCCGAGGGCTTCGACGGCGAACCGTCGTTCGTCGACCTCGCGCGGGGCGGCGACGCCGAGTTGGACGCGACCATCGCCGAATACCAGGAGGCGTTCACCTGGTGGCGGCGCAGCGACATCGTCTCCGTCGCCGCTGTCCAGGGACACGCCATCGGGGCGGGCTTCCAGCTCGCCCTCGCCTGCGACCTGCGCGTCGTCGCCGACGACGTGCAGTTCGCCATGCGCGAGACCAGCCTCGGACTCGTGCCCGACCTGACGGGCACCCATCCGCTGGTGGGGCTCGTCGGATACGCCCGCGCGCTGGAGATCTGCGTGACCGGGCGCTTCGTCACGGCCGAGGAGGCCGTCAGCACCGGGCTCGCCAACGTGGCCGTGCCCGCCGACCAGCTCGACGACACCGTCCGCGACCTCACCGCGGCCGTCCTCGCCGCGCCCCGCGACGCCGTCGTGGAGACCAAGGCCCTGCTGCGCGGCGCCCAGGACCGCACCTACGAGGAGCAGCGCGCCGCCGAACGCCAGTCCCAGGCGCGCAGGCTGCGGGACCTGGCGGGCGTCGGCGACTGAGACCGCCGGGCCGCCGGGCGGTCAGCCGATCGCGCTCACCAGCACCGCCACCGTCGGGTGGTCCGGCAGCGCCGTCCTGACCGCCGTACGGACCGCGCGGGCCACGTCCCGGGCCCGGTGGTCCGCGCCCACCGCCACTTCGACCCGGACATGGCGGTGGGACAGCGCGGCGTCGCCCGCCAGTTCCTCGATGTGCACGGGGTGACCCAGCGCGCCGGTCAGATGCAGCACGCCCGGGACCGCGAGGGCCGTCGCCGCCGCGCGAGCCTCGTCGCCCTCCTCCGGCTGCGCGGCCGGGGACGGTTCGGGCAGACGCACGGCGGGCCCGGGCTCAGCCTCCTCGTCCAGCAGCCCCGTCACCCGCAGATCCACCTCGCGCACCGCCAGGCCGATCCGCTGCGTCGCGGCGGTCGCCAGGGTCGCCCGCAGCAGGGACGCCGTCGTCGGCAGCGGTTCCGAGGCCGTGGCCGCGAACTCGGCCGTCACCCGCAGCGGGCCCGGCGGCAGCGCGCTCGGCGGAGCGGGCACGGCCGGCTCCCGCGTGTCCGCCGAGTCGGCGAGCACGATACGCAGCGCGTCGACGCGCACGCCCGGAGCGTCCTCGGCCGCGCGCCGCAGCACCGCCTCGGCCGCCTGCTCGGCGATCCACGCGCCGTCGCGCGCCTCACCCAACGGCAGGAGCCTGCCGAAACCCAGCTGATGTCTCACTGCCCGTGTCCACCGGTCGGCCGTCATTCCTCCAGCCTGCCGCATCAGAGGCGCGCCACCACGTAACCGTGCTTACGGTGGTCGCAGGACGACAACCGAAAAGGACGAACGGCGATGACTGACATGACCGAGAACCGGGGCGGGGAGACCGAAACGCCGGCGGCACGCAGGAGTCCGCTGGCCAAGCGCGGCGGAGACCCGGGCTCCCGGGGCCGGACGACCATCGCGGACGGCGTCGTGGAGAAGATCGCCGGCCTCGCCGCACGAGACGTGGACGGCGTGCACGCCATGGGCAGCGGGCTGTCCCGCACGTTCGGAGCAGTGCGCGACCGCGTGCCCGGCGGCCAGAAGTCGGTGACCCGCGGAGTGAAGGCCGAGGTCGGCGAGGTGCAGGCCGCCCTCGACCTGGAGATCGTCGTCGACTACGGCGTGTCGATCGCCGACGTGGCCAGGGACGTACGGGAGAACGTCATCACCGCCGTCGAGCGGATGACGGGCCTGGAGGTCGTCGAGGTCAACATCGCGGTGAGCGACGTGAAGCTGCCGGACGAAGAGGAAGAGGAACCGGAGCGCCGGATCCAGTGAGGACCAGGGGCACCGGACAACACAGCGGCAGCGGAGCTGAGGAGCTGAGGAGCGCATGAGCATGGCCGTGGTCGGCATGATCGCCGGCATGGCGCTGGCCTTCGCCGGGTATTTCGGCGGATTCGGTGCCTTCTTGCTGGTCGCGGCGCTGGGCGCCGTCGGCTTCGTCGTCGGCCGGTTCCTGGAGGGGGACATGGACCTGGGCGACTTCTTCCGCACCCGTGGCGAACGGCGGCGGTGACGTCCGTGAGCGCGGGGGCCGGTGAGCTCGACAGACCTCTGACCGTCGTCCCGGCGGGGGAGCGCGGCGCGACCCGGATCGCCGACCGGGTCGTCGCGAAGATCGCCTCCCAGGCGGCCCGCGAGGCCGTCGGGACGCTGCCGCCCGACGCCGGCCGGCCGTCCGCCTCGGTCGTCGTCCACCACCACGTGGTCCACGTCCGCGTCCACGTCGAACTCGACTACCCCTGCGACATCGGCGACCGCTGCCGCCGGGTGCGTCGCCAAGTCGTCGACCGGGTGGGCGCCCTGGTGGGAATGCAGGTGCCGGAGGTCGTCGTCCACGTGGAGCGGCTGCACCTGACCGCGGCGCCCGGCGCGGCACACGGGAGGACGCGATGAGCGAACCCCAGGGCACGGAACCGCCCGAGCCCGAGGGCACCACACAGCGCCTGCCGGTCCTGGAGAAGTCCCAGGCCGGCGCCGGACCCGACCGGTCGGAGTCGTCGCCCGGACCGCCGCAGGCGCCCGACGGCGAGGGCGGCCGCGCGGGCCGCTTCTGGTCGACGCGCCGCATCCCCGCGGGCATCGTCGCCCTGCTGCTCCTGGGCCTCGCCGGGCTGTTCCTCTACGACATCGTCTCCGTGCGGGCCGACCGGCCCGGCATGCACTGGCGCCGGGAGCTGGCCCGGCAGCTCGCCGAACGGCCCCTCGACGACACCTGGGTGCTCGTCGGGGCCGGGGTCGCCGCCGCCCTGGGGCTCTGGCTGCTGGTCCTGGCCGCCACACCCGGCCTGCGGCACGTGCTCCCGATGCGCCGCACGCACGGCGACGTCCGCGCGGGCCTGGACCGGGACGCCGCCGCGACCGCGCTGCGCGACCGGGCCATGGAGGTCGCCGGCGTGCAGTCGGCACGGGTACGGGTGCGCCGTCGCCGCGCGAACGTCCGCGCCCTGTCCCACTTCCGTGAACTGGACGACGTACGAACCGATCTGGACGCCGTGCTCGGCGACGCGGTCCGCGGACTGGGGCTGTCCCGGCCGCCCTCGCTGTCGGTGCGCGTCCGGCGGCCCGGCCGGAAGGGGTGAGGTGCGGTGCTCAGGACCGTCAACCGTGTGTTCCTCGGGCTGGTGGGGCTCGTCCTGCTGGTGCTGGGCGGCTCCGTCCTGGCCGTCGGCCTCGGCGCCCCGGCACCCTCCTGGTGGATCCACCACGACCGGCACGACGTGCTGCTGAGCGAGGCCGAACGCACCCGCTGGCGCGACGCCGGCTGGTGGTGGCCGGTCGTCATCGCCGCGCTCGCCGTCCTGCTGCTGCTCGCCCTGTGGTGGCTCGTCTCGGTGCTGCGCCGGCGCCGCCTCGCCGAGGTCCTCGTCGACACCGGCGACGGCGAGGGCGCGCTGCTGCGCGGCCGGGCCCTGGAGAGCGTCCTCGGCGAGGAGGCGGCCCGGATCGACGGCGTCGACCGCGCCCGCGCCCACCTGAGGGGCCGCCGCAGCGCCCCCGAGGCCCGCGTACGCCTCGCACTGGAGCCGCACGTGGACCCCGGGGACGCGTTGAACGACTTCACGGGTCAGGCGCTGGCGCACGCACGGGACTCCGCCGGGCTGGCGTCACTTCCGGCGGAGGTACGGCTGAGTGGCGTCCGGCACCACGCGGAGCGGGTGAGCTGACGTGCCCGGGGGAGCGGGGAAACGCGCGAGCGATCCCCGCGCGCCCGCCGCCGGTGCTCTCAGAACCCGTGCCGCGCTCCTCCGTCGACGGGCACCATGACCCCGGTCAGATAGGACGCGGCCGGCGACAGCAGGAACGCGGCCACCCGCCCGAACTCCTCGGGCGACCCGTACCGCCGCAGCGGGATCTTCGACTCCGCCGCCGCCCTGGTCGCCTCCGGGTCCGCCGACAACCCGTCCAGCTCGCGCACGCGATCCGTGTCGATCCGCCCGGGCAGCACGCCCACCACCCGGACGCCCCGCGGCCCCAGTTCGTCGGACAGCGACTTGGCGAAGCCCGCCAGGCCCGGCCGCAGCCCGTTCGAGATCGTCAGCCCCGGAATCGGCTCGTACACCGACCCGGACAGCACGAACCCGATGACGCCCCCGGACTCCAGCTCGGCGGCCGCGGCGCGAGCCAGCCGCACCGCGCCGAGGAACACCGACTCGAACGCCGTCTGCCACTGCTCGTCCGTGTTGTCCGCGACGAACCCGGCCGGCGGCCCGCCCACGCTGACCAGGACACCGTCGACCCGCCCGAAGTGCTCCCGGGCGGCACCGATCAGCCGGGCCGCCGCCCCGGGGTCGGCGTTGTCGACGGCCACCCCGACCGCGTTCGGGCCCAGCGCGGCCGCCGCTTCGGCGACACCCTTCTCGTCCCGCCCCGAGACGACCACCTTCGCCCCGTCCGCGACGAGTTCACGCGCGGAGGCGTTGCCGAGGCCCCGCGTGGCCCCCGTGACGACGTACACCCGGTCCTTCAGTCCAAGATCCATGGTTCCTATCCTGCCCCGTCCTCCCCGGACAGGGCGAGGGCGGTGTTCACCAGGCCGATGTGGCTGAACGCCTGCGGGAAGTTGCCGAGCTGCCGGCCGGTCACCGGGTCGAACTCCTCGGCCAGCAGACCGACGTCGTTGGCGAGCCCCATCAGCCGCTCGAACAGCTGCCGGGCCTCCTTCGTACGGCCCGTCATGTGCAGGGCGTCCGCGAGCCAGAACGAGCACACCAGGAAGGTGCCCTCGCTCCCGGGCAGTCCGTCGACGTCCGCCCGCTCCGAGTCGGTGGTGCTGTAGCGGCGCAGGAAGCCGCCGTGGTCCAGCTCCTTGCGGACCGCGTCGATGGTGCCGACCACCCGCGGATCGTCGGGCGGCAGGAAACCGACGCGCGGGATGAGCAGCAGCGCGGCGTCCAGCTCGCGCGAGCCGTAGGACTGGGTGAAGGTGTTGCGTTCCGGGTCGTAGCCCTTCTCGCACACCTCGCGGTGCACCTCCTCGCGCAGCGCGCGCCAGCCGTCCAGGTCGCCGTCCAGCTCCGGGTGGAGCTCCAGCGTGCGCACGGCACGGTCGGCGGCGACCCACACCATCACCTTCGAGTGCACGAACTGGCGCGGGCCGCCGCGCACCTCCCACAGCCCCTCGTCCGGCTGCCGCCAGTGCGTGCGCAGGAAGTCCAGCAGGGCCGTCTGCAGGGCCCACACGTCCGGCTGCGGGGACAGTCCCGACTCGCGGGCCAGGGACAGGGAGTCCATGACCTCGCCGTAGACGTCCAGCTGGAGCTGGTTGACGGCGTCGTTCCCGATGCGGACGGGGGTGGACTCGGCGAAGCCGGACAGCCACGGCAGCTCGAACTCGGGCAGCCGTCGCTCACCCGCCAGGCCGTACATGATCTGCAGGTCCGCCGGGTCGCCCGCGACCGCGCGCAGCAGCCAGTTCCGCCAGGCCTCCGCCTCCTCCTGGTAGCCCGCCGCCAGCAGCGCGCCCAGGGTGAGGGTGGAGTCGCGCAGCCAGCAGTAGCGGTAGTCCCAGTTGCGCACCCCGCCCGGCTCCTCGGGCAGGGAGGTCGTGGCGGCGGCGACGATGCCGCCGGTCGGGGCGTACGTGAGCGCCTTGAGGGTGATCAGGGAGCGCACGACGGCGTCCCGGTACGGTCCCTCGTAGCGGCAGCGCGACACCCAGGCCCGCCAGTCCTCGACGCTGTGGCGCAGCGCGTCGAAGGGGTCGACGAGCGGGGGGCGCGGTTCGTGCGAGGGGTGCCAGGTCAGGACGAAGGCGACCTGCTCCCCCTTCCGGACCGTGAACTCCGCGTGCGTGCCGAAGTCCTCGCCCCAGCTGCGCACCTCCGGCTCGCTGCGCAGCCACGTCGAGTCCGGCCCGGCGACGGCGACGCGGTGGCCGTCGGCCCGGCGCACCCACGGCACGATCGAGCCGTAGTCGAAGCGCAGCTTGAGGACGCTGTGGAGCGTCACCTCGCCGTCGAGGCCCTCGACGATGCGTACGAGGTCGGGGGCACGGTCGCGTTGGGGCATCAGGTCGGTGACCCGGACCGTCCCCTGCTCGGTCTCCCACTCGGTGTCCAGGACGAGGGTGTCGCGGCGGTAGGCGCGCCGGGTGCACCGGTCCGCCCCCACGGGGGCGATGCGCCAGTAGCCGTTGTCCTCGTCACCGAGCAGTTTGGCGAAGCAGGCGGCGGAGTCGAAGCGGGGCAGGCACAGCCAGTCGACGGATCCGTCCGTGCCGACCAGGGCAGCGGTCTGCTCGTCGCCGACGATCGCGTAGTCCTCGATGCTCGGGTGCACGCAGTGCGGGTTCCCGGCAAGTCGGCGCGGCAATCAGGGCAGGGGCCGGGGGAGTGACAGGCCGTCGGCGGCCGCGGCGCCGGTGCCCGAGAAGATCACCCCCGGGTCCGACGGGGCCTGGTTGAGCACCCACAGGCCGATCAGCACCGCCAGCGCGAAGACGACGGTGATCAGCACGGCCAGCACGAGCCTCCGCCGGCGCTCGCGCCGCAGCCACTCCCCGCGCGCCGTGCGGTACGCGTCGGGGTCGGGGAGCACCCCGCCCGCCAGGGCCCGCAGCGCCTCGCGCAGTTCCTGCTCGGTCCGGTCGGTGCCGTGCGACGGTGTCGCGTCTCGGTGCGTCATCGCCGGGCCTCCATCGCCTGTGTCAGGGCGGCGATGCCGCGTGCCGTGTGCGTCTTGACGGAGCCGCCGGAGATGCCCATCGCGGCGGCTATCTCGCTCTCCTTGAGCCCGAGCCAGTGCCGCAGCACCAGCGCCTCGCGCTGCCGGGGCGGCAGCTGCTGGAGCGCGTCGATCAGCACGCGCTGGTCCTCGCGGAGCAGGGCGGCGTGCTCGGCGGAGGCGACCGTCTCGTCCGGCGGGTTCTCCTCGTGCCGCCGGGCGACCTGGAGGTGCCGTATCCGCATCCGCGTCAGATTGCAGACGGTGGACCGCAGATAAGCCTCCGCCGCGGCCACGTCCCGCAGGCGCCGCCACTTGCGGTAGATCTGGTAGTACGCCTCGGCCACCACGTTCTCCGGGTCGTCGGCGCCGAGCAGCACGGCCAGGCGCAGCATCGAGGAGTAGTGCAGCTCGAAGAGGTGGGCGACACCGGCCTCCCGCTCCAGGTCGGCGGGGTCGCCGGCGGGGGTGGCGAGCGGCTCGGCCGGTGCCGGTGCCGCCGCGGGGGGCAGCGTGGGGTTCTCTCTGCGTCTCACGGGTTGTTCGCTCCCGTCTCCGGGCGGCGCCGGACGGTCAGGCGGGACGGCAGGTCGGTGGCGTCGGCGCCGCGCGGGACGCCGAGGCGTTCGAGGGCCGCGGTGCCGGCCACCGCGACGGTCAGGTTGAGCAGCAGGGCGGCGAGCCCGGCGTAGATCTCCAGCGGCCCGGCGCCGGTGCCGAGCGGCACGATCGAGGAGAAGCCCTCGCGCACCACCAGGTACGTCCCCGACGCCATGCCCACGGCCCACCCGGCGAGCAGTGCCCGCGGGTGCAGCCGCCCGGTGAACAGCCCGACGGCGACGGCCGGGAAGATCTGCAGGATCCACACGCCGCCGAGCAGCTGGAGGTTGACGGCGTCCTGGTCGCGCAGTCCGAACACGAACGCCACGGCACCCACCTTCGCGGTGAGGGACACGGCCTTGGCGATCCGCACCTGCCGCTTGGGCGTGGCCGTCGGATGGACGTACTCGACGTACACGTTGCGGACGAAGCTCGTGGCCGCGGCGATCGACATCACCGCCGCCGGGACCAGCGCCCCGACGGCGATCGCGGCGAACACCAGCCCGGCGAGCGGCGCCGGCATCAGCCGGTCGACCAGCATCGGCACGGCCGCCTCGGCACCTCCGCGCGGTGCCCGCACCCCCGCCGCGAGGGCGGCGACGCCGAGGAAGCCGAACAGCGCGAGCAGCCCGGTCCAGGCGGGCAGCGCCACCGCGACCCTGCGCAGGGTGCGCGGCCCGTCGGCGGCGAAACCGGCGGTGAGCACGTGCGGGTACATCAGCAGGGCGAGCGCGGAGCCGAGGGCGAGGGTGGCGTAGGCCGGCTGCTGCTCGGGGGAGAGCAGCAGCGCCGGACCGCCCAGCCGCTCCGCCGCGCCGTCGAAGACCGGGCCCGGGCCGCCGAATCGTTCCAGCACCAGCCAGGTCACCGCGGTCAGCGACACGAACACGGCCACCGCCTTCAGCGCCGAGATGACCGCCGGCGCCCGCAGTCCGTGCCGGTAGGTGGCCACCGCGAGCCCCGCGAACAGGGCCACCAGCACCAGGTCGCCGGCGGCGCCCCGCGGATACACGCCCCCGGCCGTCAGCACCGCCCGGATGCCGAGCAGTTGCAGCGCCAGGTACGGCATGGTGGCGAGGATCCCGGTCAGGGCCACCACCAGCGCCAGCGGGGACGATCCGTAGCGGCCCCGCACGAAGTCGGCGGCGGTGATGTAGCCGTGCCGCCGGGCCACGCTCCCCAGCCGGCTCAGCAGCACGAAGGCGAGCGGGCAGACGATCACCGTGTACGGCACCGCGAAGAAGGCGGGAGCGCCGTTGCCGTACGCCAGCCCCGGTACGGCGGTGAACGTGTACGCGGTGAAGATCGTGCCGCCGAGCAGCAGCCAGGTCCAGCCGGGGCCCAGACCGCGGTCGGCCAGCGCCCAGCCCTCCAGCGAGGGCAGCCGGTCGACCGGACGCAGCCGCCGCGCGGTGACGGCGAGCAGCGACGCCCCGCCGATCACGGCGAGGAACGTCGCGGTCATGGCGCCGTCAGCCATGGGTCACCGTCCTTGGTGTGCCTGTGCCCTCGCGCGTAAGTTGCGCGGACGGCCCGTCCGGAGGACAGGGAACCGGGGAGAAATCTTCTGGAAACGCCGTGTCAACCACTTCCGGCGGGTGCGCAACTCTTGCACAGACCGACAGCGAGCGGGAGAGGAGCGCGGGTCATGGCACGGACCGGGCATCCCCGGCTACGGCGCGTCGCCGTCGCCCTGCTGCTCCTCGCACCCGCGGCCGGGTTGCTGTGGGTCCCGCTGTACGCCGGGGCGGATCCGCGGCTCGCGGGGACGCCGTTCTTCTACTGGTACCAGCTGGCCTGGGTACCGGGCTGCGGCCTGTGCCTGCTCGCCGCGTACGCGCTGACCGAACGACATCGCTGAACGACACCGCACACCGCTGATCCGCACACCGCTGATCCGCCCCCTGTTTCACCCACCTGCCGAGGCGAGGAGCCGCCATGCCTGCATCAACCCTGCCCGAAACCGGCCCCGAGGTGCCGGAAAAATCCCGCATGCGGTCGTTCGTGGTGTGGACCGCCGTCTCTCTGCTCGGCGCGGTCGCCTGGGGCGTCCTCGCCCTGGCCCGCGGCGAGCGGATCTCCGCGGTCTGGCTGGTGACAGCCGCCCTGGGCTCGTACGCCATCGCCTACCGCTTCTACTCCCGGTTCATCGCCCGCCGCGTCCTGAAGCCGGACGACCGCCGGGCCACCCCGGCCGAACGCCTGGAGGACGGCGTCGACTTCCAGCCCACCGACCGCCGGGTGCTGCTCGGCCACCACTTCGCCGCCATCGCCGGCGCCGGACCGCTGGTCGGCCCGGTGCTCGCGGCACAGATGGGCTATCTCCCCGGGACCCTGTGGATCGTGGCAGGGGTGATCTTCGCGGGCGCCGTGCAGGACATGGTCGTGCTGTTCCTGTCGATGCGGCGGGACGGCACCTCGCTCGGGCAGATGGCCCGCGACGAGATCGGGCGGCTGGGCGGTGCCGCGGCCCTCATCGCCGTGTTCGCCATCATGATCATCCTGCTGGGCGTGCTCGCGCTGGTCGTCGTCAACGCCCTCGCCCACAGCCCGTGGGGCACCTTCTCCGTCGCGATGACCATCCCCATCGCCCTGTTCATGGGCTTCTGGCTGCACGTCATCCGCCCGGGCCGGGTCGTCGAGACCAGCCTGATCGGCGTCGTCCTGCTGCTCCTCGCCATCGTCGGCGGCAGCTGGATCCAGGAGTCCTCGCTGGCCTCCGCCTTCACCCTCAGCCCGACCACCCTGGTGTTCTGCCTGGTCGGCTACGGTTTCGTCGCCTCCGTGCTGCCGGTGTGGATGCTGCTCGCGCCGCGCGACTACCTCTCCACCTTCATGAAGATCGGCACCATCGCCCTGCTCGCGGTCGGCGTGGTCGTCGCCGCGCCCGTGATGCGCGCGGACGCGGTGACCGACTTCGCCTCCTCCGGCGCCGGGCCCGTCTTCGCCGGCGGGCTCTTCCCCTTCCTCTTCATCACCATCGCCTGCGGCGCGCTGTCCGGCTTCCACGCGCTGGTCGCCTCGGGGACCACCCCGAAGCTGATCCGGAAGGAGTCCCAGGTCCGGATGATCGGCTACGGCGCCATGCTGATGGAGTCGTTCGTCGCGATCATGGCGCTGATCGCCGCGGCGACCCTGGAGCCGGGCCTGTACTACGCCATGAACGCCCCGGCGGCCCTGCTCGGCACCACGGCCGAGTCCGCCTCCCACGCCGTCGCCGGCCTCGGCTTCACCATCACGCCCGACCAGCTCACCCAGGCCGCCAAGGCCGTGGAGGAGCAGACGCTCATCGCCCGCTCCGGCGGAGCGCCGACCCTGGCCGTCGGCATGTCGGAGATCTTCTCCGGGGTCTTCGGGGGCGCCGGGATGAAGGCCTTCTGGTACCACTTCGCGATCATGTTCGAGGCGCTGTTCATCCTGACGACGGTGGACGCCGGCACCCGCGTGGGCCGCTTCATGCTCCAGGACATGCTCGGCAACGTCTTCAAGCCCCTCGGCCGGGTCACCTGGAAGCCGGGCATCTGGCTCTGCAGCGCCCTCGTCGTGGCGGCCTGGGGCTACTTCCTCTACACCGGCGCCACCGACCCGCTCGGCGGGATCAACCAGCTCTTCCCGCTGTTCGGCATCGCCAACCAGCTCCTCGCCGCGATCGCCCTGGCCGTCTGCACCACGATCCTGATCAAGTCCGGCCGGCTGCGCTGGGCCTGGGTCACGGGCGTCCCGCTCGCCTGGGTCGTCGCGATCACCTTCACCGCGGGCTGGCAGAAGATCTTCTCCGACGACCCGAAGATCGGCTTCTTCGCCCAGCGGGCGCGGTACGCCGACGCCCTCGACGCGGGCCAGGTCCTGCCGCCCGCCAAGAACCTCGACGACATGCACACCGTGGTCACCAACTCCACCGTGGACGGCGTGCTGATCGCCCTGTTCCTGCTGCTCGTCGCCGTCGTGATCGGCAACGCGGCGGTGGTCTGCGTGCGGGCGATCAGGGCCCCGGGCTCCCTGCCGGTGACCGAGGCGCCGTACGTGGAGTCCCGCCTCGACGTGCCGGAGGAGCCGTTGGCGGGGGCGCGGTCGTGAGGGCGACGCGGGTATTGAGCTGGGTGCGGGCGGTGCGCTGGTATGTCCGGGAGCTCGCGGAGGTGCTCGACCGGTCGCACCGGGAGGAGTGCCGGCAGGGCCGTTGCTGCTGACGCATCGGCGGCAAGCCGGGCCGTGGCGGGGAGGGTGCCGGACGGCCGGGGCGACCGGCGGTGGTCACACCGCCGCCGGTTCCGCCTCACTGGAGTCCTGCTTCCGGGCCGCCGCCTGTGCCCGGTCCCGGGCCTCGCGGCGGGCCAGGACCACCCAGCCGACCGGGACGGCCGCGGCGAACAGCCACCACTGGATGGCGTACGCGTAGTTCAGCGCCGCGTCCTCCTTGCCCGGGTTGCCCAGCAGCTCGGGGGTGTCGCCCTTGGGCTCGGGGGCCGTCAGGGCGATGTAGCCGCCGAGCACCCGCGCGTCGAGGCGGCGGGCCTCCTGCTCGCTGTTGATCAGCATGATCTGCCGGTCCGGCAGGCCCTTGAGGTCCTTGATGCCGCTCGCCGCGGTCGTCTCACTGGGCATCAGCCGGCCCTGCACGGTGACCTCGCCGCTCGGCGGGGCGGGGACCTTGGGGAACGTCGTCTGGCTCGGGCCGTCGGAGGGGATCCAGCCCCGGTTGACCAGCAGGACCTTGCCGTCGTCGAGGACGAAGGGCGTCAGGACGTGGTAGCCGACCTCGTCGTCCGAGTTGGTGCGGCGGCGGACGACGACCTCGTCCTCAGTGTCGAACCGGCCCTTCGCGGTCACGGTCCGGTACCGCTCGGCGCTGGTGACGGTGTGCCCGGGGGCGGTCAGCTTCTCCACGGGCACCGGCTCGGCCGCCAGCGCGTCGGTGACCAGCTGGTTCCGGGCGGTGCGCTCCTCGTAGCGGTGCATCTGCCAGATGCCCAGCCTGATCATCGTGGGGATGAGAAGCAGGGCGATCAGCGTGAGGATCACCCACTGCCGGGACATCAGGAAGCGGTACACCCCACGACCGTACAACTGGGTCGTGGGGTGCATTCAGGCGGGTACCGGTTCACACCTTGTCGACAATTCCCACCTTTCCCTCCGCGCGGGCGCAGTGGGCGCCGCAGTACCAGTGGCCCTCGACCTCCACGCCCTGGCCGATGATCTGGACCCGGCAGTGCTCGCAGATGGGGGCCATGCGGTGGATCGCGCAGGCAAAGCAGTCGAAGACGTGCACCGCGCCCTGCGCGTGCACCTCGAAGGTCATTCCGTACTGATTGCCACATACCTCACAGGTCGCCATGCGCCACAGGGTGGGCCGTCACCCCGGCCCGGGCGAGCGGCCGCCGGGCGAGTCGCCCGGCAATCACCCGTCCGTACGGTCCGCCGCCGCTCGGCGTCCGGCTCACTCCCCGGACGCCGGCTCCACGTCCGCGAGGAGCTGCCCGAACGCCGCCTCGTCCACGACCGGGGTGCCGAACTGGCGGGCCTTGACCACCTTGGACGTGCCCGACTCCGGGTCGTTCGTGACGAGCAGGCTCGTCAGCCGGGACAGGCTCGACGCCACGTGCAGCCCGGCCTCGGTGGCGCGGTCCTCCAGCAGCTCCCGCTCGACGGAGGTGTCACCCGAGAAGGCGACCCGCATGCCCTGCTTGAGCCGCCCGCCCGGCGCGTAGCGCCCCGGGTTGGGGTAGGGGCAGGCGGGCCGCTTCCGGGAGGGACGCCAACTGCCCGGCCGGGACCCGCCGTAACCCGCCTGCTGTCCGATGCGGGGCGCGGCGGGACGGTCCGACCACTCCGTCAGCGGCCGGCACTCGTGCAGAGGCAGCCGTACGCCGCTCGCCGCCGCGGCCTTGAGGCTGGGCCGGAACGCCTCCGCCAGCACGCGCGCGTCGTCCAGCGCGTGGTGCGCCCGCCGCTGGACCACGCCGAAGTGCGCGGCGAGGGACTCCAGCTTGTGGTTGGGCAGCGGGAGTCCGAGCTCCTTGGAGAGCGCGATGGTGCACAGCCGCTGCCGCACCGGCGCCTCGCGCTCCGCGCGCGCGTACTCCCGGGCGATCATCTGCCAGTCGAAGACGGCGTTGTGCGCGACGAGCACCCGCCCCGCCAGCCGGGCCGTGAACTCCTCGGCGATGTCCTGGAAGAGGGGCGCGCCCTCGAGCGCCTCGCTCGTCAGTCCGTGGATCCACACGGGGCCCGGGTCGCGCTCCGGGTTGACCATCGTGTACCAGTGGTCCTCGACCTCGCCGCGCGCGTCCAGCCGGTAGACCGCCGCGGAGATGATGCGGTCGTCCCGGGCCAGGCCCGTGGTCTCCACGTCAACGACCGCGTACCCCTTGGGATACGCGGTCGGCCACGATGTGGGAGAGAAGGCGGCGGTCGTCAGGTCTTCCAGCATGGTCCCTGAGGATACGGGCCGGGACTGACACTCCTGCCCGCCAGGTGGGTCCGGCCCGTTCTTCCGACGCCCCCTCAGGCGCGTTGTCCGTTCTGTCCGTTCACGAGGCGTACGTCTGAGCGAGGACCGGCACTCCGTATTGGCGGAGATCGCCAAGAAGCAAGCGCGTACCGTCGGTAATACTTGTGGGTAACAACGTCTGGTGAGGGCCGGACGGCGGTCCTACGGTGCAGGCATGCCGAACCTGCCCGATGTCGTGCTGTGGTCGATACCCGCCTTTGTGCTGCTCACCGTGGTCGAGATGGTGAGCTACCGCCTCCATCCCGACGAGGACGCGGAGGGCTACGAGGCGAAGGACGCCGCGACGAGCATCGGCATGGGGCTCGGCAGCCTCGCCTTCGACTTCCTGTGGAAGATCCCGATCGTCGCCGTCTACACGGCCCTGTACGAACTCACGCCCCTGCGCGCCCCCGTCCTGTGGTGGACCGTTCCGCTGATGCTGCTCGCGCAGGACTTCTTCTACTACTGGTCCCACCGCGGCCACCACGTCGTCCGCATCCTGTGGGCCTGTCACGTCGTCCACCACTCCAGCCGGAAGTTCAACTTCACGACCGCGCTGCGCCAGCCCTGGACGTCCCTGACCGTGTGGCCGTTCTACGTGCCCCTCATCCTCGCCGGCGTGCACCCGGCCGCCCTGGCCTTCTGCTCCTCCGCGAACCTCGTCTACCAGTTCTGGATCCACACCGAGCGCATCGACAGGATGCCCCGCTGGTTCGAGTTCGTCTTCAACACGCCCTCGCACCACCGGGTCCACCACGCCTCCCAGGGCGGTTACCTCGACCGCAACTTCGGCGGCATCCTCATCGTCTGGGACCGGCTGTTCGGGTCGTTCGTCGCCGAGACCGAGCGGCCCCGGTACGGGCTGACCAAGAACATCGAGACGTACAACCTGCTGAAGGTGGCGACGCACGAGTACGTGTCGATCGCCAAGGACCTGAGGGCGGCGCGCAGTTGGAGCGAGCGCGCCGGGCGGGTGTTCCGCGGGCCGGGGTGGGGGCCGGCGCGGGCCCAGGCTCCGGCAGCGGCTGCCGAGTCGGGTACGCCGGTGCTTGTGGGGGCTGACACGGTCTCATCGACGGACCGTGTCGGCGAGCCGGTCGGCGAGGGCACGCCCGTCGGGACGAGCACGCCCGTCGGGACGAGCACGCCCGGCGGGACGAGCACGCCCGGCGGCGAGAGCACGCGGGCGGAGGGCGGCACGCGGGCGGAGGGCGGCACGCGGGCCAAGGAGGGCGCGCCCGTCGACGGGAGCATCCCGCTCGGGAAGGGCGCAGCCACCGGGAAGGGCGCGACCGTTGGGAACGGCGCAACCGCCGTGAAGGGCGCGACCGCTGGGAACGGCGCGACCGCTGGGAACGGCGCAGCCACAGTGAAGGGCGCAGCCGCCGGAAAGGGCGCGTCGGCGTGACCCCTTCGCGCCTGTTGCTCCTCGCCTTCGGTCTCGTCGGCGCCGTCGACCTCGTCTCTCTCGCGGCCGGCTTCGGCACCGGGCACGCCGTCGCCAAGCCCCTCCTGATGCCGCTGCTGGCCCTCTGGGCCGCTCGGCGCCGGGCGCCCCGGCCGCTGGTGGCCGCCCTGCTGTTCGGCTGGGGCGGAGACGTCCTGCTGCTGTCCGACGCCGAGCCGGCCTTCCTCGCCGGCATGGGCAGCTTCGCCGCCGGACACGTCTGCTACCTCGTCCTGTTCGCCACGTACGGCAGCCGGAACACGGTCCCACGCGCGCGTGCCGGTCTCCTCGCCCTCGGCTACGCCACCGCCCTCGTCACGACGGTCGCGCTGCTGTGGCCGGACCTGCCCGCGGACCTGCGCGTCCCCGTCGCCGCGTACAGCCTCCTGCTGGCGGCCATGGCGTACCGCGCCGCCACCCGGCTCGGCCTCTTCGCAGGAGCCGGCGGGGCGCTCTTCCTGCTCTCCGACGCGCTCATCGCGACCGGCGTCGCCGACTGGCCGCAGCCGCCCGCCCCCGACTTCTGGATCATGCTCACGTACCTCGCCGCACAGGCCCTGCTGGCCGGCGGCACGCTCGGGGCGCTCGACGCGCGCCGGGCACCGGCCGCGACGTACGGCGAGATGCGAGCCGCCTGAGACCCGCCGGCGTCACCAGCGGATGGGCACCGGAAGCGCCGTCAGCAGCCCGGACACCGCGACCACCAGGCCCAGGACGACTACCTCCGCCCGCGCGGGCACACACGCCGTCAGCGGGTCGGCCGCCCGACGCAGCCGACGCCGGGCCCACAGGGCGAGAGCGGCGACGGCCGCCACGAGGAGCACCTTGGCGAGCAGGGCCCGCCCGTACGCCGTCGCCGTGAGCTGCTCCAGGACCGTCTCCGGCGGCATCCGGCGCAGTGAACTCCACACGCCCGTCGCGGTGATGGCGGCCAGCAGGACGGCCGCCACGCGCGCGTAGCGGCCCAGAAGGGCCGCCCCCGTCTCCGTGCCCTGCCGGCTCCGCCACAGCCGCAGGGTGCGCAGCGCGTGCAGCAGCCCGCCCGCCCACAGCGCGGCGCAGGTCAGGTGGACGAGCGTCAGCCCGGAGCCGGTCAGCGGAGTGTGCTCGGTCGCGGGGTGCGCGCGCAGGGCCTCGGCGACGATCACGGCGGCCAGCGGCCACACCTGCGTGACCGGCCGGGCGGACACCGCGCACAGCCACGCCACGAGGAACGCGTTGACCTCCAGCAGAGCGAGCTTGCCGTCCCGGGACGCGTAGAGCCCGCCGACGTCCATGTCCGCCAGGCCGTCCGGCACGAGGTTGCCCGTGGCCACGACCGAGGCGAGCCCCAGGGCGGCGACGAAACCGGCGGCGGCCGCGACGGGCGACCAACTCCGGGGCACGCCCCACGCCCCGGTCTCCGCGCCCGGCACGGACCGCGCCAGCCGGTTCACGAACAGCTCGCCGACCGGTATGCACAGCGCCGCGAACAGCACCGCACGCAGCAGGGCTATGCCCCCGGCGCCGGGCGCCCGCGCCTCCCCGGTGCCGTGCAGCGCGGTGGCCGGGCCGAGCAGCGGAACCAGCCCGGCCAGCGCCACGAGCACCAGGACAGCGACGGGTCTTGTCAGGGTCACCCCGAAATCTTCACCAGCCTTCACATGACTGGCAAATCCACGAGGACGAACTCAATCGGCCCTGGACGCGGCCGGCCACCACAGCCGCACTTCCGTGCGCGCGTCCGTCGGCCGCAGCTCCCAGCCCCGCGCCAGCGCGACCTCGGCGACGTACCAGCCACCGACCCCGCGGTAGTCCCGCAGCGGTACCGCACACTCGACAGACGGCCTCGACTTCTTCTGGCGGGACGGCGCCGCGGCCCGGGCCGTCCAGTCCCGGACCACTCTGTCCACGCGCGCCTTGTAGTAGTCGGCGTCCCCCTCGTGGAGCAGCTCCGGCCAGGTCACACACCACGAGGCCAGCCCCTTGACGCGCCGCAGGGTCGCGCCCACGAAGTCGACGTAGGCACGCTCGAAGCGGCTGCTGACGACCGCGTCGGCGAACAGTCCGACGACGAAGCCCACGACAGCGACCGCCACCCACAGCACGCAGACCACCGGGAACCACACCACGCCCCCGGCGAACCGCAGGGCCAGCCGCCACCGCGGCCGGACCGGTTCGGCGGTCCAGGTGGACGGGTCCTCGTACACGTTCATGACCACGCATCCTGCCGTAGGCGCGAACGGGCCGGGCAGGTGTCCCCGCCCGGCCCGGCTCGTCTTCACGTCAGCCCTACTTGGTCACCGCGTCCAGCGCGTCCGCGATGCCCCAGCCGTAGAAGCCGTTGCGGTTCTTCGGGCCCTCGCACACCGCGTCGATCTTGCCGTCGGCGTCGATGTCGTACGGGTCCGTGCACGCCTTGGCGTCGGCCTGCGCGTAGAGCAGGGCCTTCACCAGGGCGGGGGAGGCGTACGGGTGCGTCGACTTGATGAGCGCGGCGACGCCCGCGACGTGCGGGGACGCCATCGACGTACCGGCCATGTAGCCCCACTTGCCACCCGGCAGCGTGCCCAGGATCAGCCCGCTCGTGGCCGGCGGCTCCGGCTTCTGGTAGGCCGTCGAGTCGCCGCCCGGCGCGGCTATGTCGGCGACGCCCAGCCCGTAGTTGGAGAAGGACGACTTGATGCCCTTGGCGCCCGTGGAGGCGACCGTGACGACACCCGGCAGCTGCGTCGGGATGTCCAGGCACTCCGAGGGGTCGATGACCCGGTCGCCCGGCGTGGAGTCGTTCGGCGACGCCGGGTCGGTGATCTCGTCGGAGGCGAGGTCGTAGTTCTCGTTGCCGGCCGCCGCGACGTTGACCGCGCCCTTCTTCTCCGCGTACCGCGACGCCCGGGTGACGGCCTCGACGAGCGCCTTCTGGTCCGGGTCGTTCTTGCAGTTGAAGTACCAGGGGTCGGTGTAATAGCTGTTGTTCGTCACGTCGACCCCGTGCTCGGCCGCCCACACGAAGCCGCACACCACGGCCTCCGTGTAGAAGAAGCCGGCCGTGGTCGACACCTTGATGCCGGAGACCTTCACGCCCGGCGCCACACCGGTCATGCCGACGCCGTTCTTGGCGGCGGCGATCTCACCGGCGACGTGCGTCCCGTGCGGGCTCTCCTCGGCGCTCGGCCGCCACGCCCCGTCGGACGTGTCCGGCTTGCCCGTCACGCAGTTGACCGACGCCTTGCGGTCGAAGTTGGGCGCGATGTCGGGGTGGGTGTCGTCCACGCCGGTGTCGATCACGGCGACCGTGACGTCCTTGCTGCCCAGCGACTTCTCGTGCGCCTTGTCCGCCTTGATGGCCGGCAGATCCCACTGCAGGGACTCCAGCGGGTCCTGCCCGGCCGCCGCCTCCGCCTTCGCGACCTCGGCCGCGCTCAGCACCTTCGGCGCGCCCAGGTCGCCCGTCGACGCCGCGGGCAGCGGCGCGGTGCGGGTGGCCCCGGCCGACTGCACCCCGCGCACCTTGCGGATGCTCTTGGCGAAGTCGGGGTTCGAGGAGTGGACGACGATGACGCCGATCTGGTCGTACGACGTCACGATCGTGCCGCCGGCCTTGGCGACGGCCTTCTTCACGTACGCCGAAGTGCCGTGGCCCGGCTTGACGTTGACGACATAGCTGAGCGAGGTCGCGTCGGCCGTCACCGCGGCGGGGGCCGGGGCGTCCTCGGCGGCCGTCGCGGCGGTGTTCGGCAGGAACGCGAGGGCCGTGGCCATGGCCATCCCGGCCGGGATCGCGACGGCGCGGCGGTGGCGCGCGTGCGGCGCTGTCATGCTGTCTCCAGTTCGTTCGCGGTACGAGCGGGCTGTGCGGAAAGTCGTGAGGGCGCGGTCACTTGACCGCGCGCAGCGCGTTGACGATGCCGTGCCCGTAGAAGCCGTTGACGCGCTCGCCGCCCTCGCACACCGCGTCCTGCGTGCCGTCGCCGTCCTGGTCGTAGGACTCGGGGCAGGCGGTCCGGTCGGCCTGGGCCTTCAGCATCGCCTGGAGCTGGGCCGGAGACGCCCAGGGGTGCTTGGACTTCAGCAGCGCGGCGACGCCGGAGGCGTGCGGCGAGGCCATCGAGGTGCCCTGCAGGAAGGCCCACGCGCCGTTCGGCATGGTGGACAGGATGCGGCCGTCCTTGGAAGGCGTGTCCGGTATCTGGTAGCGGCGGTCGCCACCGGGAGCGGCGACGTCCACGACACCCTCGCCGTACGTCGAGTAGTACGACTTGAGGTTGTTGACGCCGGTCGCGCTGACGGTGACGACACCCGGCAGCTGGGTCGGGATGTCGAAGCACTCGTGCGGGTCGATGGTGCGCTCGACGGGGGTGGTGTCGTTCGGGCTGGAGTCGTCGAGAATCGCGTCCGCGTCCAGGTCGTGGTTGGAGTTGCCCGCCGCGGCGACGTTGAGCGTGCCCTTCTTCTGGGCGTACAGCTGCGCCCGGTTGACCGCGGTGACGACGGCCCGCTGGTCCGGGTCGTCCATGCAGTTGTAGAGCCACGGGTCGACGTAGTAGCTGTTGTTCGTGATCTCGACGCCGTGGTCGGCGGCGAACACGAACGCGCAGACGACGCTCTCCGGGTAGAAGAGGCCGTTCGCCCGGTCGGTCACGTTGATGCTGGACACCTTCACACCGGGAGCGACGCCCGCCACGCCGGTCCCGTTGCGGGCCGCGGCTATGGAACCGGCGACGTGCGTGCCGTGGTAGTCCTCGGGCGTGTACGGCCGCCAGGCGCCCTCACTGGTGTCCGGCTTGCCGCCGGCGCAGTTGGCGGACTGGGACGCGGAGAAGTTCGGGGCGATGTCGGGGTGGGTGTCGTCCACGCCGGTGTCGATCACGGCGACGGTCACCTTGCGGCTGCCCGGGTTGATCTGCGCGGCCTTGTCGGCGCCGATCGCGCGCAGGTCCCACTGGTCCGCCTCGAGGGCCTCGCTCTCGGGCGTCTTCGCCGAGGCGGCCTCGGTGCGCTTCGCCTGGGCGGCCGTCAGGTACTCCGCCGCCCCCTGCTCCTTGGTGCCCGCGGCCGTCAGCGGCGCGGTACGAGTCGCGCCCGCCGACTGGACCCCCCGCGCCGTGCGGATGGTCTTGGCGAAGTCGGCGTTCGAGGAGTGGACGACGATCACGCCGATCCGCTCGTAGGTGGCCACGACCGAGCCGCCGGCCTTCCCGATCGCCTTCTTCACCGACGCGATCGTGTGCCGGTCCACCTTGGTGTTGACGACGTACGCCAGCTGCGGCGCGTCCGCCGACCGGGTGGCCGGCTCCGCCTGCGGGGCCGCCGACGCGGCGGCGGGCAGGAAGCCCAGCGAGGCCGTCAGGGACAGCACGACGGGCACGGCGAGGGCGAGCCGGCGTCTGGAACGCAGATGAGACATGGGGTCTCCACATCCTCCGGAAACGAAACCGGCCCGAGGCACAGGTGGTGCTCGGGCAGGTACATGACGAGGTGGTGCAGGGTGAAGCTATCCCGGCCTCTCGCTGGCCAGCAACGTTTTGTCGAAACGACTTCGGAAAGAACGCGACGCCGTTGAACCGCTCCTCGCGTGCCGCCGTGACGTTGGACAGGGAGCGTGAGGACACTCACCTCCGTCCCCGCTCACAACCGCTTCCGTCTTTGCTAGGAGACCCCGTGGCCACCGACGCACCGCCCCCCTCGAAAGAACAACACAAACTCCCCTCACCCGAGGAGTTCAGCGAGGTGCAGGAGAGCGCGGAGTTCGGTGAACTGCGCCGCTCCTACCGCTCCTTCGCCTTTCCGCTGACCGTCGCCTTCATCGCCTGGTACCTGCTGTACGTCCTGCTGTCGAACTATGCGGGCGGCTTCATGGGCACCAAGCTGTTCGGCAACATCAACGTCGCCTTCGTCCTCGGCGTCGCCCAGTTCGTCACCACGTTCCTCATCGCCTGGTGGTACTCGAAGCACGCCGCCGCGAAGCTCGACCCCAAGGCCGAGGCCATCAAGTCCCGGATGGAGGGCGGCGCATGAGCACCGCACAGCAGACCCTTCTCGCCGCGAACGAGGCCAGCGAGCACCGCCCGCTGATCATCACCCTGTTCGCGCTGTTCGTCCTCGCGACCCTCGGCATCACGATCTGGGCGGGCCGCCAGACCAAGGACGCCGCGGACTTCTACGCGGGCGGCCGCCAGTTCAGCGCCTTCCAGAACGGCCTGGCGGTCTCCGGCGACTACATGTCCGCCGCCTCATTCCTCGGCATCGCCGGCGCCATCGCCATCTTCGGCTACGACGGCTTCCTCTACTCCATCGGCTTCCTGGTCGCCTGGCTGGTCGCCCTGCTCCTGGTGGCCGAGCCGCTCAGGAACTCCGGCCGCTACACCATGGGCGACGTCCTCGCCTACCGCATGCGCCAGCGCCCGGTCCGCACCGCCGCCGGCACCTCCACGATCGTCGTGTCGATCTTCTACCTGCTGGCCCAGATGGCCGGCGCGGGCGTCCTCGTCTCGCTGCTGCTCGGCATCACCTCCGACGCGGGCAAGATCCTCATCGTCGCCCTGGTCGGCATCCTGATGATCGTCTACGTCTCCATCGGCGGCATGAAGGGCACCACCTGGGTCCAGATGGTCAAGGCCGTGCTGCTCATCGGCGGCACCCTCCTGATCACCTTCCTGGTGCTGCTGAAGTTCAACTTCAACATCTCCGACCTGCTCGGCACCGCCGCCGAGAACAGCGGCAAGGGCGCCGCCTTCCTGGAGCCCGGCCTCCAGTACGGCGCGACCGGCACCTCCAAGCTGGACTTCATCTCGCTGGGCATCGCCCTGGTGCTGGGCACCGCCGGCCTGCCGCACATCCTCATCCGCTTCTACACGGTGCCGGACGCCAAGGCCGCCCGTAAGTCCGTGAACTGGGCGATCGGCATCATCGGCGGCTTCTACCTGATGACCATCGCGCTGGGCTTCGGCGCCGCCGCGCTCATCTCGCAGGAAGAGATCATCGCGTCCAACCCGTCCGGCAACACGGCGGCACCCCTGCTCGCCCTGCACCTGGGCGGTGTCGACTCGACGTGGGGCGCGATCCTGCTCGCCACGATCTCGGCGGTCGCCTTCGCGACGATCCTCGCCGTCGTCGCCGGCCTCACCCTCGCCTCGTCGTCCTCCTTCGCGCACGACATCTACGCCAACGTCATCCGCAAGGGGCAGGCCTCGGGCGCCGAGGAGGTGCGCGCGGCCCGCTGGGCGACCGTCTTCATCGGCGTGATCTCCATCGGCCTGGGAGCCCTGGCCCGCGACCTGAACGTGGCCGGCCTGGTCGCCCTCGCCTTCGCCGTCGCGGCCTCCGCCAACCTGCCGACGATCCTCTACAGCCTGTTCTGGAAGCGGTTCACCACTCAGGGCGCCCTGTGGTCGATCTACGGCGGTCTGATCGTCGCCGTCGGCCTGGTGCTGTTCTCGCCCGTCGTCTCCGGCGACCCCAAGGCGATGTTTCCCGAGGTCGACTTCGCCTGGTTCCCGCTGAAGAACCCGGGCATCATCTCCATCCCGTTCGGCTTCCTCATGGGCTGGCTCGGCACGGTCCTGTCCAAGGAGGAGCCCGACGCCAAGAAGTACGCCGAGCTGGAGGTCAGGTCCCTGACCGGCACCGGCGCCCACTGAGCACGACCGCACGCCCCCGGCCGCGTCGTAGGAACCTCCAGGTCCCTGCGGCGCGGCCGCGTTCCACGTCGTGGGATCGGGCCTGTGGAGTTGTCGGTGGGGTCACGTAGGCTCACAGGTGTCGGAGAACAAGTGCTCCGGGCACGATCCGCGTCGAGGGAGGGGGCCCACGTGCTCATCGACACCTACGGCCGAGTGGCCACCGACCTGAGGGTCTCGCTGACCGACCGCTGCAACCTGCGGTGCACGTACTGCATGCCCGAGGAGGGCCTGCAGTGGCTGGCCAAGCCCGATCTGCTGACGGACGACGAGATCGTCCGCCTGATCGACATCGCGGTCACGTCCCTCGGGATCGAGGAGGTCCGCTTCACCGGCGGCGAGCCCCTGCTGCGCCCCGGCCTGGTCGGCATCGTCGAGCGCGTCGCGGCCCTGGAACCCCGCCCGCAGATGTCGTTGACCACCAACGGCATCGGCCTCAAGCGCACGGCGGCGGCCCTGAAGGCGGCGGGCCTGGACCGGGTCAACGTCTCCCTCGACACGCTCCGGCCGGACGTCTTCAAGACCCTCACCCGCCGCGACCGCCACCAGGACGTCATCGAGGGCCTGCACGCCGCCCGCGACGCCGGCCTCACCCCGGTCAAGGTCAACTCGGTCCTGATGCCGGGGCTCAACGACGACGAGGCCCCGGACCTCCTCGCCTGGGCCGTGGAGCACGAGTACGAGCTGCGCTTCATCGAGCAGATGCCCCTGGACGCCCAGCACGGCTGGAAGCGCGACGGCATGATCACGGCAGGCGACATCCTGACCTCCCTGCGCACGCGCTTCGAGCTGACCCCCGAGGGCGAGGAGAAGCGCGGCTCGGCCCCGGCGGAGCGCTGGCTGGTCGACGGCGGCCCGCACGTGGTCGGCGTGATCGCCTCCGTCACCCGCCCGTTCTGCGCGGCCTGCGACCGCACCCGCCTCACCGCCGACGGCCAGGTACGCACGTGCCTGTTCGCCCAGGAGGAGACGGACCTGCGCGCCGCCCTGCGCTCCGGCGCCCCGGACGAGGAGATCGCCCGCATCTGGCGCCTGGCGATGTGGGGCAAGAAGGCGGGAGCGGGCCTGGACGACCCGACGTTCGTGCAGCCGGACCGGCCGATGTCGGCGATCGGCGGCTGAGCGCAGCGGGGCTAGGCGCTCTCTTCCCACTCCTTGAGGAGAACGACGTCCTTCAGGAACCCCCGCACGCCGAGGAACTGCGACAGATGTTCGCGATGCTCCTCACAGGCCAGCCACGTCTTGCGCCGCTCCGGCGTATGGATCTTCGGGTTGTTCCAGGCAAGCACCCAGACCGCGTCGGCGCGGCAGCCCTTCGCGGAACAGATGGGCGTCTCGTCACTCACAGGTTCGTCTCACCACTGCACACAGAAAAGGCGACGCCGAGCAGCCACGGGGGGAGCTGCCCGGCGTCGGTCCGTCGCTCCGACGGGGGATGCGGAGCGCGTACGAAGTATGTCACGGGTAACCCCGGGCCCGGCACCGGAACAACATGATTGATCTGAGCTTTTCTTGAGCTTGGCGGGAAGATGACTTCCGTTTGTGATCACCCGCGAACGCTCCTACCGCTCGCCCGACTCGGTCCGCGCACCCGGCACCGTGCCGGACACGGCGTCTTCCGCGGCGGATTCCGCGGGCCCGTCCTGCGCCCCCGGCGGCGCGATCATCGGACGCACCGGCGGCGCCACGAACGTCGACGGCAGAGACGGCGCGTTCTCGCGCCCGGCGTTCGCGATCACCACCGCGATGTACGGCAGGACCAGTCCGAGCACCAACGCCACGATGGCCACGTGCCGTTCGACGTTCCACAGGGTGGCCGCGAGGATCACCGAGATCGTGCGGATCGTCATCGAGATCACGTACCGGCGCTGCCGCCCGCGTACGTCCTCCTGGAGCCCCGTCCGGGCGCCGGTGATCCGGAAAACCTGGACGTTCCCGCCGCCATGCTGCTTCCGCATCGCATTCCACCATCCGCCCGTATCGGACTCTCCCCGCCCCGTGGCCGTCCCCGGCCGGTCGGGGAACCTGACCAGGACAGCTCCCACGTTACGCCGCGTCTGCGTCCGCTACGAGACCGGGGCCGGTCCGGCTGGTGCGAGCGGCCTGCGCCGTACCGCGTACGGCCTTCGTCGGCATGCGGCGTACCGCGGCTGGGCCGACACTGGCCGTAGTGCTCACGTCGAGCCGTACGAGGAGGCAGCGATGGGCTGGTTGTGGGCGATCATCGTGGGACTGGTACTCGGCCTGATCGCCAAGGCGATCATTCCGGGCAAGCAGCATGTGCCGCTGTGGCTGACCGTCATCCTGGGCATGATCGGCGCTATCGCCGGCAACGCCATCGCCCGGGCGGCCGGTGTCGACGCCACGGCCGGCATCGACTGGTGGCGGCACGTCTTCCAGCTGGTGATGGCGGTCATCCTCGTCGGTCTCGGCGACCGGGCCTGGACGGCGGCCAGGGGAAGCAGACGAAGGGCCTGACGGAACGGCGAAGGGGGCGGCCTCCGCATCCGGAGACCGCCCCCTTCGTCGTTCACGTTCGCCGTTCGCCGTTCGCCGTTCGCCGGGGCTCCGCGCGCTCAGCCGCTCGTGAGCTCGACCGCCGCCAGGTTCTTCTTGCCCCGGCGCAGCACCAGCCAGCGGCCGTGCAGCAGGTCCTCCTTGGCGGGGACCGCGTCCTCGCCGGCGACCTTGACGTTGTTCACGTACGCGCCGCCCTCCTTCACCGTGCGGCGCGCGGCCGACTTGCTGGCCACCAGGCCGACCTCGGCGAACAGGTCGACGACCGGGCCGAGCTCGGCGACCTGGATGTGCGGCAGCTCCGACAGGGCCGCGGCCAGCGTCCGGTCGTCGAGCTCCGCCAGCTCGCCCTGTCCGAAGAGGGCCTTCGACGCGGCGATCACGGCGGCCGTCTGGTCGGCGCCGTGCACCAGCGTCGTCAGCTCCTCGGCCAGCGCGCGCTGCGCGGCCCGGGCCTGCGGACGCTCCTCCGTCTGCTTCTCCAGCTCCTCCAGCTCCTCGCGGGAGCGGAAGGACAGGATGCGCATGTACTTCGAGATGTCCCGGTCGTCCACGTTCAGCCAGAACTGGTAGAACGCGTACGGCGTCGTCATCTCCGGGTCGAGCCAGACGGCGCCGCCCTCGGTCTTGCCGAACTTGGTGCCGTCCGCCTTGGTCATCAGCGGCGTCGCCAGCGCGTGCACGCCGGCGTCCGGCTCCAGGCGGTGGATCAGGTCCAGGCCCGCCGTGAGGTTGCCCCACTGGTCGCTGCCGCCCTGCTGGAGCGTGCAGCCGTAGCGACGGTAGAGCTGGAGGAAGTCCATGCCCTGCAGGAGCTGGTAGCTGAACTCCGTGTAGCTGATGCCCTCGGAGGACTCCAGGCGGCGGGCCACGGAGTCCTTCGTCAGCATCTTGTTGACGCGGAAGTGCTTGCCGATGTCCCTCAGGAACTCGATCGCGGAGAGGTTCTGCGTCCAGTCGAGGTTGTTGACCATGACGGCCGCGTTCTCGCCCTCGAAGTCGAGGAACGGCTCGATCTGGGCGCGCAGCTTGGCCACCCAGCCGGTGACCGTCTCCGGGTCGTTCAGCGTGCGCTCCGCGGTCGGGCGCGGGTCGCCGATCAGGCCCGTGGCACCGCCGACCAGCGCCAGCGGCCGGTGACCGGCCTGCTGGAGCCGGCGCACGGTGAGCACCTGCACCAGGTGCCCCACGTGCAGCGACGGCGCCGTCGGGTCGAAGCCGCAATAGAACGTGACGGGACCGTCCGCGAGCGCCTTGCGCAAAGCGTCCTCGTCGGTGGACAGGGCGAACAGCCCGCGCCACTTCAGCTCGTCGACGATGTCCGTCACGGTTCTCGTGTCTCCTTGATGATCTTCGGGCGGTCGGGTGACAGCCGACTACGAGGTTATACGCCCTGACTGACAGAGCTCATATTGAAATCCGGGACCCGCAGCGCGGGCATGGCCGCCCTGGTGAACCAGTCGCTCCACTCCCTGGGCAGCGTCTTCTCGGTCCGTCCCGCCTCGGTGGCCCGGCCCAGCACACCCACCGGCGACTCGTTGAACCGGAAGTTGTTCACCTCGCCCGTCACCTCGCCGTTCTCGACGAGGTAGACGCCGTCCCGGGTCAGGCCCGTCAGCAGCAGGGTCGCCGGGTCGACCTCGCGGATGTACCACAGGCAGGTCAGCAGCAGCCCCCGCTCGGTGTCCGCGACCATCTCCTCCAGGGAGCGGTCCTCGCCCCCGTCCAGGATCAGGTTGTCGATGCCCGGCGCCACGGGCAGTCCGGTCAGCCCCGCGCTGTGGCGGCTGGTCGTCAGGTGCCGCAGCTCGCCCCGGCGCATCCACTCGGTGGCCGCGAGCGGCAGCCCGTTGTCGAACACCGACTGGTCGCCCCCGGAGGAGTGCGCGATCAGGAAGGGCGCCGACTCCAGGCCCGGCTCGTTCGGATCGCTGCGCAGCGTCAGCGGCAGGTCGGTGAGCCGCTCGCCGACCCGGGTGCCTCCGCCCGGCTTGGAGAACACCGTGCGCCCCTCGACCGCGTCCCGGCCCGACGCCGACCACATCTGGTAGATGAGCAGGTCCGCCACGGCCGTCGGCGGCAGCAGCGTCTCGTAGCGCCCCGCGGGCAGCTCCACGCGCCGCTCGGCCCAGCCGAGACGCACGGCCAGCTCGGCGTCCATGGCCGCCGGGTCGACGTCCTTGAAGTCCCGCGTGGAGCGCCCGGCCCACGCGGACCGGGTCCGGTCGGGCGACTTGGCGTTCAGCTCCAGCGTCCCGTTCGGCTGGTCGTGCCGCAGGCGCAGCCCCGTGGAGGTGCCCACGTAGGACGACACCAGCTCGTGGTTGGCGAAGCCGTACAGCTCCCGGCCCCCGGCACGCGCGCGTGCGAAGGCCTCGCCGAGCGCCGGCGCGAAGTCGGCGAACACCGCCGAGGAGGTCTCGGCGGGCGCCTCCGTGAACTCCGGCGACCGGGCCACGCCCGAGACCAGCGGCTGCGCGTCCTCGGCGGGCCCGGCGCCGCGCGCGGCGGCCTCGGCGGCCCGCACCAGGGGCTCCAGCTCGTCGGCGGTCACGGCGGAGCGGGACACGACCCCCGAGGCCGTGCCCTCCTGGCCGTCGACCGTGGCGACGACCGTGAGCGTGCGCCCGCGCGTCACGCCGTTCGTCGTCAGCGCGTTGCCCGCCCAGCGCAGGTTGGCGGTGGACCGCTCGTCGGCGATGACGACACAGCCGTCCGCCCGGGACAGTTCGAGGGCGCGCTCGACGACCTCGTGCGGCTTGCTGGTGCGCCCGCTCATCGACCGGCCTCCTGGGTCGTGTTCAGAATGTTGACGCCCTTGAAGAGGGCCGAGGGGCAGCCGTGCGACACGGCCGCGACCTGGCCCGGCTGGGCCTTGCCGCAGTTGAAGGCGCCGCCCAGCACGTAGGTCTGCGGGCCGCCCACCGCGGCCATCGAGCCCCAGAAGTCGGTGGTCGTCGCCTGGTAGGCCACGTCCCGCAGCTGACCGGCCAGCCGCCCGTTCTCGATGCGGTAGAAGCGCTGCCCGGTGAACTGGAAGTTGTAGCGCTGCATGTCGATCGACCAGGACCGGTCGCCGACGACGTAGACCCCCCGCTCCACGCCGCCGATCAGGTCCTCCGTCGACATCCCGGCCGGGTCCGGCTGCAACGACACGTTGGCCATGCGCTGCACCGGCACGTGTCCGGGGGAGTCGGCGTAGGCGCACCCGTTGGACCGCTCGAAGCCGGTCAGTTTCGCGATCCGCCGGTCCAGCTGGTAGCCGACGAGCGTGCCGTCCTTCACCAGGTCCCAGGACTGCGCCTGGACGCCCTCGTCGTCGTAGCCGATCGTGGCGAGGCCGTGCTCGGCGGTGCGGTCGCCGGTGACGTTCATCAGCTCCGAGCCGTAGCGCAGCCTGCCCAGCTGGTCGAAGGTCGCGAAGGAGGTGCCCGCGTAGGCGGCCTCGTAGCCGAGCGCCCGGTCGAGCTCGGTGGCGTGGCCGATGGACTCGTGGATGGTCAGCCACAGGTTGGACGGATCGACGACCAGGTCGTACAGGCCCGGCTCGACGCTCGGGGCGCGCATCTTCTCGGCGAGCAGCTCCGGGATCCGCTCCAGCTCGCCCTCCCAGTCCCAGCCGGTGCCCCGCAGGTACTCCCAGCCGCGTCCGACGGGCGGCGCGAGCGTGCGCATCGAGTCGAACTCGCCGCTCGACTCGTCGACCGAGACGGCGTTGAACACCGGGTGCAGCCGCACCCGCTGCTGCGTGGTCACGGTCCCGGCGGTGTCGGCGTAGAACTTGTTCTCATGCACCGTGAGCAGCGAGGCGTCCACGTGGTCGACCCCGTCGGCCGCCAGCAGCCGCGCGCTCCACTCGGCGATCAGCCCGGCCTTCTCCTCGTCGGGCACGGTGAACGGGTCGATCTCGTACGACGAGACCCAGGTCTTCTCGGCGTGCACCGGCTCGTCGGCCAGCTCCACGCGCTCGTCCGAACCGGCCGCCTTGATCACCTGCGCGGACAGCTTCGCCATGGCCACCGCCTGGCCGGCGACCTTGGCGGCGGCGTCCATGCTGAGGTCGACACCGGACGCGAATCCCCAGGTGCCGCCGTGCACCACCCGCACCGCGTACCCGAGGTCGGTGGTGTCCGACGACCCGGCGGGCTTGGCGTCCCGGAACCGCCAGGAGGCGCCCCGCACCCGCTCGAACCGGAAGTCCGCGTGCTCGGCACCCAGCGCACGCGCGCGTGCGAGGGCCGCGTCGGCGAGGGCGCGTAGGGGGAGGGCCGTGAAGGCCTCGTCGATGGTATGAGGCACCGCCGTCTCTTTCTGTCGAGGTGACCGTGGTTGCCGTGCTCTGTGGTTGCCGTGCTCTGTGACTGCTCCGATCATGTCGCCCATCCCGCGCGCGGGCCATGAGTTTCCGAACCGGTGACCGGGGCTTTCTGTCCGGCGCTTTCTGTAGGGACCCGACAGTCAGTCCCGTACGCCACTGTCGGTGCCCGAATGTCCCCGGGCGTGCCGGGACCGATAGGTTTTCGGGGAAGCCGCCTGTCATCGCCGCCTGTCGTCCAGGCGCCCGGGCGGGTACCAGACCGCTACCGAAAGGGTGATCCGTTGAGCCGCTCGGTTCTCGTCACCGGAGGCAACCGGGGCATCGGCCTCGCCATCGCCCGCGCTTTCGCCGATGCCGGCGACAAGGTCGCCATCACGTACCGCTCGGGTGAGCCGCCCGCCGCCCTGACGGATCTGGGCTGCCTGGCCGTCAAGTGCGACATCACCGACGCGGAGCAGGTGGAGCAGGCCTACAAGGAGATCGAGGAGAACCACGGCCCCGTCGAGGTCCTCGTCGCCAACGCCGGCATCACCAAGGACCAGCTCCTGATGCGCATGTCCGAGGAGGACTTCACCTCGGTCATCGACACGAACCTCACCGGCACCTTCCGCGTCGTCAAGCGCGCCAACCGCGGCATGCTGCGCGCCAAGAAGGGCCGCGTCGTCCTCATCTCGTCGGTGGTGGGCCTGTACGGCTCGCCGGGGCAGGCCAACTACGCCGCCTCCAAGGCCGCCCTGGTCGGCTTCGCACGCTCCCTCGCCCGGGAACTGGGCTCGCGCAACATCACCTTCAACGTCGTCGCACCCGGCTTCGTCGACACCGACATGACCAAGGTGCTCACCGACGAGCAGCGCGCCGGCATCGTGTCGCAGGTGCCGCTCGGGCGGTACGCCCAGCCGGAGGAGATCGCCGCGACGGTGCGGTTCCTCGCCTCGGACGACGCCTCGTACATCACTGGAGCCGTCATCCCTGTTGACGGCGGACTGGGAATGGGTCACTGATCACCATGAGCGGAATTCTCGAGGGCAAGCGCATCCTGATCACCGGTGTGCTGACGGAGGCCTCCATCGCCTTCCACACCGCCAGGCTGGCCCAGGAGCAGGGCGCCGAGGTCATCCTCACGGCGTTCCCGCGGCCCACGCTGACCGAGCGCATCGCCAAGAAGCTGCCCAAGCCCGTCAAGGTCATCGAGCTGGACGTCACCAACGACGAGCACCTCGCGCGCCTGGCCGACATCGTCGGCGAGGAGCTCGGCGGCCTCGACGGTGTCGTGCACTCCATCGGCTTCGCCCCGCAGGACGCCCTCGGCGGCAACTTCCTGAACACGCCGTTCGAGTCGGTCGCCACGGCCATGCACGTCTCGGCGTACTCCCTGAAGTCGCTGACCATGGCCTGCCTGCCGCTCATGCAGAACGGCGGCTCCGTCGTGGGCCTGACCTTCGACGCGCAGTTCGCCTGGCCGCAGTACGACTGGATGGGCCCGGCCAAGGCCGCCCTGGAGGCCACCAGCCGCTACATGGCCCGTGACCTGGGCAAGCAGAACATCCGCTGCAACCTGGTCTCGGCCGGCCCGCTCGGCTCCATGGCCGCCAAGTCCATCCCGGGCTTCAGCGAGCTGGCCTCCGTGTGGGACTCCCGCTCCCCGCTGGAGTGGGACCTGAAGGACCCCGAGCCGGCCGGCCGCGGCGTCGTCGCCCTGCTGAGCGACTGGTTCCCGAAGACCACCGGCGAGATCATCCACGTGGACGGCGGTCTGCACGCCATCGGCGCCTGATCCGCCGTACGCCCTCGACGCCCCGTTCCCCGCACCGCGCGGGGAGCGGGGCGTCACCCGTTCGGCCCATCCGGCCGGGCGGGGGAGCGCTGCAACTGGGCACTCTGGAGTACGCGTTCACCACGCGATCCCCTCCCCAGCACGGCCGAGGAGGTCCCCTTGTGCGCTTGTCCCGCCGAACGGCCTCACTGTCCCTCGCCGTCGCTCTCCTGATGACCCTGGCGCACGAGGCGGTGCCCCACGCGCGCGTGCCCGCCGGTGACCAGGAGTCGGCGGAGCCGTTCGGTGCCGCCTGCCGGGTCCGCGTCACCGGTTCGACGGTGACCGCCCACTGCCACAACCCGTACCCGGAGACCGACCGTGTGAGCCTGCACGTCGAGTGCGCCCGCTGGTGGGACATCGACACCGACAGCTCCCCGGTCGAGGCCGGGCCCGCGCAGACCGTGCGGCTCAGCGGACGCTGCTGGAAGGAAGTCGACGAGGCCTGGATCAGTCACCGGCGGGGGAACTGACCCCGCCCAGGCGGCACAGGAACGGATAGCGGGCGGCCTCCGCGGCCGCCCGTTCCGCGTCGCCCGCGCGGATCGCGTCGAGCAGCCGCCCGTGGTCCATGTGCGTCTCCGGCGTCAGCTCCTCGCCGACGTCCTCGCGCAGCCAGTCGCGCAGCACCTCGCCCAGGTCCGCGTACATGGCCGTCATCACGTCGTTGTGGGAGGCGGACACCACGGCCAGGTGGAAGGTCGCGTCGGCGGTCACGAACGCCTCCTTCTCACCGGACTCCCAGGCCTCCTCGCGCCGCAGCAGCAGCGCGTCGAGCTGCTTGAGGTCCTTCTCCGTACGCCGCTCGGCGGCCAGCCGGGCGGCGGCCGACTCCAGCGTGGAGCGCAGCTCGGCGATGTGCCGGGGGTCGGCGTCGGCGAACCGCCGCTGCATCACGCCCGCCAGCTCGCTCGTCGCCACGACGTACGTGCCGGAACCCTGGCGGATGTCCAGCAGGCCGTTGTGCGAGAGCGCGCGGACGGCCTCACGGACCGTGTTGCGGGCGACACCCAGCTGCTCGACCAGCTCCGGCTCGGTCGGGATGCGGGAGCCGACCGGCCACTCGCCCGAGGTGATCTGGGCCCGCAGCGCGGCGATGACCTGCTCGGACAGCGCCGAACGACGGGGATGGCTCAGGGGCATGGCACACCTTCCCACGATCGGGGCGCCGGAGCGCGGCCGGGGAGTGGACAGTCAATCATCCTATGATTCTATGATGGACCTCATGGCTAGTGAGGAAACCCGGACGATGACGCCCCCGACCGCACGCGACTCGGCCGCGCACGACGCCCGGGTACAGGGCGGGACGTCCACGCGCGCGTGGACGATGCGCCTGCTCGTCCTCGGCATCGTGCTGTCCGCGCTCAACCTCCGCCCCGCCATCACCAGCCTCGGCGCCCTTCTGGAGGAGGTCCGCGACGGGCTCGGCATGAGCGGCAGCGTGGCCGGGCTGCTCACGTCCGTGCCGCCGCTGTGCTTCGCCGTCTTCGGCGTCACGGCCCCGCGCCTCGCCCGCCGCTTCGGCGCCGGCGCCGTCGTGTGCGCCGGCATGGTCGCCATCGCCACCGGCCTGCTGCTCCGGCCGTACGCCGGCGGCACGGCCGGCTTCCTGGCCGCCAGCGCCCTCGCCCTCATGGGCATCGCCGTCAGCAACGTCCTGATGCCCGTCATCGTCAAGCACTGGTTCCCCGACCGCGTCGGCTCCATGACCGGCCTGTACTCGATGGCGCTCGCCCTGGGCACCTCGCTCGCGGCGGCGGTGACGGTACCCCTCACCGACGCCCTCGGCGGGAGCTGGCAGTCGGGCCTGGCCCTGTGGGCGGGCCTGGCCGTGGCGGCGGTGCTGCCGTGGCTGCCGTTCGTACGAGGACGTGTGACCGCGCCCGGGGCCGGGGGCCGGGCGACGGCGTCTGAGGCCGGGGGCCGGGTTGCGGCGTCTGAGGCCGTGGACTCGGCGACGGCGCCAGGGGCCGGGGACCGGGCGACTGCGCCAGGGGCCGTGACCCGGGACGCTGCCGGGTCCGCCACCGACGGGCGGGCCGCGACGCACGCGCAGGACTCCGCCCGGACGGAACCCGCGCGCGAGGGGACGGCGACGCTGCGGATCACCCGGAGCCGTACCGCCTGGGCCCTGGCCGTCTTCTTCGGCCTCCAGGCCACCGCCGCCTACATCACCATGGGCTGGATGGCGCAGATCTTCCGGGACGCCGGTGTACCCGCCGGCACCGCGGGGCTGCTGCTCGCCGTCACGATGGTCATGGGCGTGCCCCTCGCCTTCGTCATACCGCGCCTGGCCACGCGACTGCCCCACCAGGGCCCGATCGTGCTCGCCCTGGGCGTCTGCGGCCTCGCCGGCTACGCCGGACTGTACCTCGCGCCGGCCGCCGGAGCCTGGGCCTGGGCCCTGCTGATCGGCGTCGCCAACTGTGCCTTCCCGCTCGCCCTGACCATGGTCGGGATGCGGGCCAGGACCGGCCCGGGCGTCGCCCAGCTGTCGGCCTTCGCGCAGAGCACCGGCTACCTGATCTCCATCCCCGGACCGCTCCTGGTGGGCGTCCTCTACCAGCACAGCGGCGGCTGGGGCCTGCCGATCGCGCTGATGAGCGCCCTGATGGTCCCGCAGATGGCGGTCGGCTTCCTGGCGGGCCGCGACCGCACGGTGGAGGACGAGGCGACCCGCTGAGCCTCCTCCCGGGGGCCGTGGGGCCACCCCGGGGCCTCCGGCGTCCGGGGCGGGTGCGAGACTTGGCCCATGCCAGTGCTCGACCCGAATCCCCAGCACGGTCAGAAGAAGATGCTGCTCGTGTTCGGCGCCTTCTTCGCGATCTTCATCGTCATCGCCGTCATCGCGACCATCGCCTCGCCCTGATCCGGCGCCCGCACGCCCCGGGGTGGGGCTAGCCCCCCTGTCCCTTAGGGGGTGAGGGTCAGGGTCAAGTGGGTGGATCACCGGATGGGCCGGTGGCCGCGGATTCCGTAACTTCGAGGTGTGGCCACGAGAAGCGGGTCACCGACCGTCCGAAGAGCGGAGGCACGCATGTCGGCTCCCACGCACACCCGGCCCCACCCGGCGACCCGGGCCGGCGTCGACAGCCGACTGCCCTGGTGGGCCCTCGCCCTGCCGATGCTCGCCTTCACCGCGCTGCTCGCCCTGATCCTGAACCCGTCCGACGCCCACGCGGCCACCGGCGACGCCGCGCTCACGCACCTCTTCGAGCGGGCGCAGCAGCTGATAACCCGCTGAGCACGGCCGGATCCGCTGGTCAACTCCCTGCGCCCTGTGGCGTGTTTCATGCGAAGCTGGATCTCATGAGCGTCGCAGAACCCCGCAGGATTGTCCTCTTCCGCCATGCGAAAGCCGACTGGCCGCAGGTGACCGATCATGAGCGCCCGCTCGCTGACCGGGGCCGAATGGACGCGGCGGAGGCCGGGCGCAGGCTCGCCGACACCGGCATCGCCTTCGACCTGGCCCTGTGCTCCACCGCGGTCCGGACCCGGGAAACCTGGAAGCTCGCCGTCCAGGAGTTCCCACAGCGGCCGAAAACCGTCTACGAGGAGCGGATCTACGAGGCCTCGCCGGGCGAACTGATCGCCGTGCTCAACGAGACCCCCGACGACGCGCAGAACATCCTCGTGATCGGCCACAACCCGGGCATCCAGGGTCTCGCCGACATCCTGGCGGGCTCGGCCGAGGGCGACGCCCGTGAGCGGATGGGCCGCCGCGGGTTCCCGGCCGCCGCCTTCGCCGTCCTCAGCTACACCGGCGCGTGGAAGAGCCTGGAGCCGGGCGTGGCCACGCTGCAGGACTACTGGGCGCCCGCCGAGTGACCCCCACCGCGTGACGAGGGGCCCGGCGCCGGTGCGGTGCCGGGCCCCTCGCCCGCTCAGACCGTGTCGACGGTGTCCGCCGCCTCGACCTCTTCGCGCGTGATGCCCAGCAGGTACAGGACCGTGTCCAGGAAGGGGAAGTTCACCGCCGTGTGCGCGGCCTGGCGCACCACCGGCTTGGCATTGAAGGCGACGCCCAGACCGGCCGCGTTCAGCATGTCGAGGTCGTTCGCCCCGTCACCGATCGCCACCGTCTGCGACAGCGGCACACCCGCCTCCGCGGCGAAGCGGCGCAGCAGCCGGGCCTTGCCCGCGCGGTCGACGATCTCGCCGGTGACCTTGCCCGTCAGCGTGCCGTCGACGATCTCCAGCGTGTTCGCCTGGGCGAAGTCCAGCCCGAGCCGCTCCTTCAGATCGTCGGTGACCTGGGTGAACCCACCCGAGACGACGCCGACTTGGTAGCCGAGCCGCTTCAGCGTACGGATCAGGGTGCGGGCGCCCGGGGTCAGCCGCACCTCGCTGCGCACCTTGTCCACGACCGAGGCGTCCAGGCCCTCCAGCAGCGCCACGCGGGCGTGCAGGGACTGCTCGAAGTCCAGCTCCCCGCGCATCGCGGCCGCCGTCACCTCGGCGACCTCGTCCTCGCAGCCGGCGTGCGCGGCGAACAGTTCGATGACCTCGTCCTGGATCAGCGTCGAGTCGACGTCCATGACGACCAGGCGCTGCGCGCGCCGGTGCAGACCGGCGGCGACGACCGCCACGTCGATGCCGAGCTTCGCCGCGTCGATCGCCAGGGCGGTGCGCAGCGGCTCGGTCTCCACACCGGAGACGGCGAACTCGACGGCGGTCACGGGGTACTTGGCGAGCCGGAAGATACGGTCGATGTTTCCGCCGGTCTTGGTGATCCGCGCGGCGATCGCCGCGGTCGCCTCCGCGGTGAGCGGATGCCCGAGCACGGTGACCAGGGAGCGGCCCAGGCCGCGCGGCCGGTTGTCGCCGAGGCCGGAGATGATCTCCGCCTGCATCTTCATGGACTCGGCCCAGCTGTGGACGGTCGCCCGCAGATCTCCCTCCAGACCGGGGGGCGGCTCCGTCACGAGCGCGCACAGCACCATTCGGCCACGCGTGACGACCTGCTCGATGTCGACGACGTCGACGGAGTAGGCGGCGAGGGTGTCGAAGAGGCCGGCCGTGATGCCCGGCCTGTCCTTGCCGAAGATCTTCACAAGGAGGGTGGGGACGTCAGAGGACGAGGTCTGCGAAGCGCTCATGGTGGTTCCACCGTATCCGGCGGGCAGCGCATACCGCCCGTGAGGTCCGTCTGGCGGACAGCGAACACTGGGTGTCGCGTCGATGGCGTGAACCTTACGTACCGGTACGGCGTCCCTGTCCCCCCGGGATCACCTCCCGCCCCGTGGTTTCCGAGGCGGCGGGGGAGGCGGCGGAGGCGGCGGCCCGTCGTCCGGCCGGGCCGGCGGCCCGTTCCCACCCCTGGGCCCGGGCGGCTGCCGGGGCCTACGCGGAGGCGGCCCGACCGGCCGCGCCACGGTGGGCGCGCCGTAGAGGTCACCGGCCTCCGGGGAGTCGCCGTGCTCTGCGGAGTCATTGGCCCTGGGGGAGTCGTCGTGCCTTGTGGAGTCATTGGCCGCCGGAGAGCTGGCAGTCGTCGCGGAGTTTTCCTCCCTCGGTGAGTCACCCTCCCTCCCGAGGTCACCGCCCGACCGGGCGTCATGCGAGGGCCTGGGCTCACCGGGGCGTGGAGTTCCCGGCTGCCGTGGCCGGTGAGGGCGCCCGCCCGGCCGAGGGGGCCGATCGTGCCGGGCGGCGTCGCCGGGGGGCCGTGCGTCCTCCGGCTCGCGCAGTTCCTCCGGCACCCGGAGGTACGGATTGGTGGCCGGGTTCGGCGGCCGGTACGGCGCCCCCGGGGCGTAGGGGCCGGGTTCCCCGCCGTGCGGTGGCGGTGGGCTGCCCGTGCGGCCGCGGCCCGGGTCCTGGGCCGGACCGGCTCCGACACCGTGACCGGCCGGACCGGCAGGGGCTCCCGGCCTTGCTTGCCCGGTGTCCGGCCGAGGAGTCCCCGGTCCCGCCTGCCCGGGCCACCCCACCCCCGGCCCCGCCGTGGCACCTCCCGTCTGCCCCGCTCCACCCAAGCCGCCTACTCCACCGGCCCTGCCGGCCTTCCCACCGGCCCTGCCGGCCTCCCCACCGGCGATGCCCGCCCCACCGGCAATGCCGACCCCACCAACGCCGCTCGGCCACTCGGCCCCGCTCACCCCTCCCTCCCGGGCCAGCGGCGCCGCCGCCCGCCCCGCTGCCCCGCTCGCCCACGCGAGCAGCGCCCCGACGGCCCCGGCCCCCGCACCCCACACCGCGCCCAGTAGCAGTGCCATGCCGAGGTGCCCGTGCAGTTCGATGCCCGCGCCGAACGCGTCGAAGCCGAGCACGGACAGGGACGCGGTCGCGGACACCTCCGTCAGCCACGCGAGCAAGGGCAGGGCGAGCGCGGTCGCGATCCCCAGCCGTAGCGCACACCACCCCGCGAAACCGAGCGCGCCCGAACCCCGTACGCCCAAGGCGCTCCCGAAACCCTTCGAGCCCCCCACGCCCCCCGAGTTGCCGAAACCCCCGGAGCCCCGGGAATCTCCGATACCTGCGGAACCGCCGGAACCCCCAGTGCTCCCGACCTGCACAGACCACCCCACCGACCCATGCCCCGCTACAGCACCCCGCCCCACAGCACCCCACCCGGCCTCCACCCCCGACCCCACAGCACCTGCCCCGTCGCCCCCCACCGGCACCGGCGTCCGTGCCGCCATCAGCACCCCGGCCAGCAGCATCGTCAGGGCCGCCGCCACTCCGAGCAGCCACACGCGGCCGTCCAGCTCCGCCAGTCGGCCCAGCGTCACCGGCTGGTCGGTGCCGACCGCGAGCAGGTCGTCCAGCGGGTCCGGCAGGAACCGGGTCAGTTCCCCGGTCGCCCGGCCGTCCCACGGCACGAGCAGGCCGATCGGGATGCCCAGCCACACCCCGTTCGGCGCCCCGAGCAGCGCCGCCCCGGCGATGCGCCGCGGATGGTCGTCGCCGATCGCCGCGTACCCCGCCGCGGCGAGCCCCGCCGCCACCGCCACCAGCAGCACGGTCACCACCGCGGATACGGCCGGCCGTACCACCCGGTGCACGGCCTCCCAGCCCCGCGGCAGCGGCGTGCGGCGCGAGGCCAGCAGGGCGATGGCGAGGATCCCGGCCGACCAGAGGAACCCGCCGAGCAGCGTGGGCGCGGTGTCGACCGTGAAACCGACCGAGGCCTGCGCGTCGACCAGGTCGCCGAGCCGGTCCGGCAGCAGCCCCCCGATGTCCCCCAGCCCCGGAACCTCGACGCCCCCGCCCCCGCCGGTCACGTCATCCAGACCCAGCGCACCGCCGTCGATCGTGATGACGTCGTGCCCCGCCCAGGCGAGCCCGCCCAGCATCGCCACGAACAGCGCGACCAACGCCCCGACGCGGGCGAGGAGTTCGGCCGGCGATATCACAACTCCCGCCGCCCGCAAGGACCGCAGGAAGAAGTACGACAGCAGCACCGCCCCGACCAGGCTCACCCCCAGTGGCGTGATCTCGATGGCCGTGTCCGCCTCGGCGCTCGTGAGGCCGAACGCCGACACGTCACCGGACGGCGTGACCGAACCCCCCGCGGCGAGCGCCACCACCGCCGCCGTCATCGGCCCCAACGAGCCCGCCGCATCCGCCTCCAGCAGCCGCAGGCCCAGCGCCGCCGTCCCCGCCATCCCGATCAACGCCCAGCTCACGGCGGCGACGGCGGACATCAGCACGTCCCCCCACGGCACGCGCGCGTCGCCCCTCGCCCCGTCGAACCCTGTGGCACCACCCATGGCAGACCCCCCGATCCGCTGCGCGGCGGGGAACACCGCTCATGTCCCCCTCGCGTCGAAATACCACTCTCCGGCCCGTTTTCAACCCCGTCAACGGAATCGGCTGATGCGTCCGAACGCGCGCTTCACAAGGCCCGACTTTCGGTCAGGGGGCCGCTCCTGAAATAGTTCCCCCCGATGTTCGACATCCCTAGACTCCCCATGTCGGGGGATAACTCGGGGGACAACTCAGTGGGGCATGGAGTGCCGGAACTCGTACTGGAATCAAACGGACGTACCTGGACGCTCGATCCGTCCAGGGCATACACCCTCGGACGTGATCCGCAGGGGGACGTCGTCTTCGACGACGCCAGGGTCTCCTGGCGCCACGCCACGGTCAGCTTCAACGGCCGCAGTTGGGTCATCGAGGACCACGGCAGCACCAACGGCACGTTCGTGCAGGGGCAGCGGATCCATCACATGGAGCTCGGCCCGGGCTCGGCCGTCAACCTGGGCAACGCGACCGACGGACCGCGCCTGAACCTCTCCGGCGCCGCGGCCTCCGTCGCAACACCCCAGGCCCAGCCTCAGCAGCAGCCGTACGCCGCGCAGGGCGCGAACCCCGGCTGGGCGCAGCAGGCCCCCGCCCAGCAGGCGCAGCAGCAGGCGCCCCACCAGCAGGCGGCACCGCAGCAGCAGGCCCCGCAGGCCGGCTGGCAGCAGCAGCAGCCGCAGCAGCCCGCGGCGCACATCCCGCAGCAGCAGGGCCCCGGCGGTGTCGCGGGGGCACCGCCGGTCTACGGCGACCGCAGCCCGACCACGTTCCACCAGTTCTCCCTCGGCCGCGTGATGCGCATCGGCCGTGCCCTGGAGAACGAACTGGTCGTCTCCGACCTGCAGGTCTCCCGGCACCACGCCGAGTTCCACGCCACGCCCGACGGGCGCATGGAGATCCGCGACCTCGGCTCGCACAACGGCACGTACGTCAACGGCCAGCCGATCCCCAAGGGCGGCTCGCAGCTGCTCGGCCCGAGCGACGTCGTCGGCGTCGGCCACTCGACGTTCCGCATCGTCGGCGACCGGCTCGAGGAGTTCGTCGACACCGGTGAGGTGTCCTTCTCCGCCCGCCACCTGACCGTCACGGTCGACGGCGGCAAGCAGATCCTCAAGGACGTCTCCTTCGGCGTCCCGGAGAAGTCGCTGATCGCCGTCATCGGCCCGTCCGGTTCCGGCAAGTCGACCCTGCTCAAGGCGCTCACGGGCTACCGCCCCGCCAACCAGGGCGAGGTCCTCTACGACAACAGGAACCTCTACAAGCAGTTCGCCGAGCTGCGCCAGCGCATCGGTCTGGTCCCGCAGGACGACATCCTGCACAAGGAGCTGACCGTCAAGAAGGCCCTCAAGTACGCGGCCAAGCTGCGCTTCCCCGCCGACACCACCGGCGCCGAGCGCGAGGCCCGCATCGACGAGGTGCTGCGCGAGCTCAAGCTCGACATCCACAAGGACAAGAAGGTCACGTCCCTCTCCGGCGGCCAGCGCAAGCGCGTCTCGGTGGCCCTGGAGCTGCTCACCAAACCGTCGCTGATCTTCCTGGACGAGCCGACCTCCGGCCTCGACCCGGGCATGGACCGCGACGTCATGCAGCTGCTGCGCGGCCTCGCCGACGACGGCCGTACGGTCCTGGTCGTCACCCACTCCGTGGCCGAGCTGGCCCTGTGCGACAAGCTCCTGGTGATGGCGCCCGGCGGTTCCGTGGCCTACTTCGGCCCGCCCGAGGAGGCGCTGAACTTCTTCGGCTACGACACCTGGGCCGATGTCTTCTCCGCCTTCGAGAACTACCGCGACTACGACTGGGCGGGCCGCTGGAAGGGCTCGCAGCACTACCAGATGTACGCCGCGGACATCGACGCCGTCGCGCCGCAGTCCGTACAGGTTGCGCCCATGCAGGCGATGAAGCCGCCGAAGCCGCAGGGCTGGATGTCCCAGTTCGTCACGCTCGTCCGGCGCTACGTCTCGGTGATCGCGTCCGACAAGGGCTTCCTGGCGCTGATGGTGATCCTGCCGGCCGTGCTCGGCGCGGTGAGCCTGCTCATCGACGCGGACAGGGGTCTGCTGCCGAACCCGGAGAACCCGCAGACCGGCCGGATCATCCCCAACGGCACGGCCACGACGGTCCTGCTGATCCTCGCGGTCGGCGCCTGCTTCGCGGGCGCGGCGAACTCCGTCCGCGAGCTCATCAAGGAACGGGTGATCTACGAGCGGGAGCGCGCGACCGGCCTGTCGCGGTCGGCGTACCTGATGTCGAAGGTGTTCGTGCTCGGCATGATCACCGTGCTGCAGGGCCTGCTGGTCGGCGTCATCGGCTTCTCCAGCCGGGAGATCCCCGAGGAGGGGCTCGTCCTCGGCAGCGCGACCCTCGTCGAGCTCTCCATCCCGATCATGGCGCTGGGCTTCACGTCGATGATGTTCGGCCTGATCATCTCGTCGCTGGTGAAGACCGCCGAGAAGACCATGCCGCTGCTGGTGATGTTCGCCATCATCCAGGTCGTCTTCACGGGCTGCCTGTTCACGCTGCACGGCTCGATCGGCGTCAACCAGTTCTCGTTCCTGATGCCGTCGCGCTGGGCGGTCGCCGCCTCCGGTGCCACGCTGGACTTCAACAAGATCAGCCCGCCCGAGACGGCCGGTGACAACGACCCGCTGTGGGAGCACACGGTCGGGGCCTGGGCCATGGACATGGGCGCGCTGCTCGCCCTCGGCGTGATCTGCGGCTTCTTCGTGGCCCGCTTCCTGCGCCGCCACGAGCCCGAGGTCATGCGCAAGTAGTCACCGCTCCACCGCGCCCGAAGGGCGGCACCCCGTCAGTAGGGTGCCGCCCTTCGGCGTTCGGTTCAGCGAGCAGAGGTCCGCGCCAGCCTCAGTACGCGCCGAAGACGTTGTCCATGGAGCCGTACTTGTCGGCCGCGTAGTTGCAGGCGGCGGTGATGTTGGCGACCGGGTCGTAGATGTCCCAGGAGGTGCCGGGGACGTGGTAGGCCTTGAAGGTCGGCGGGATGACCTGCAGCAGGCCCTTCGACGGGACGCCGTTGATGGCGTTGATGTCCCAGTTGTTGATCGCCTTCGGGTTACCCGAGGACTCCCGGATGATGTTGCGCTTGATGCCGTCGTAGGAGCCGGGGATGCCGTGCTTCTTCATGACGTCGAGCGACTCGCGGATCCAGCCGTCGAGGTTGTTCGGGTAGCTCTTCGCGGCGGCCTTCTTGACCTGGGCGCGCTTGGCGTCGCGGCTCGCGGCCTCCTTGGCCTTGCGCGCGGCCTCGGCCTTCTTCTTCGCCGCCTCGGCGGCGGCCTTCTTCTTGGCGGCGGCCGCGGCGTCGGCCTTCTTCTTCGCCGCGATCTGCTCGGCCTTCAGGCTGGCGCCGGCCATCTGGTCGGTGACGCTCGCCTTGACGTCCTTGATCTGCTCGGTGCTGAACGCCACCGCAGCCGGCTGAGCGGCCTCGGTCGTGGTCTTGGTCGACGCGCCGCTCGGCACCGCGGAGACCCCGATGGCGACGGCGCCGAGGGTGGCGACACCGGCCATGGCGATCTTGTGATGACGGGTCAGGCTACGACTCTGAACACGGCTGAAGATGTTCTTGGGCATGCTGCTGTGGACCTCTTCGAATAGCGCGGGGGTCGCTCGGCGTCCGGCGTTGGACGGTTGTGCTTCCGACACGAACGCCGCGGGGGAGAACCCACGGCGCTGAGCGACGCCAGCAATTCTTAGCGGCCGCAAAATGGCGTGGCAAAGGTGTGACGTACGATGCCCGATAGTGGATCAGGGAGGGGCAAATCGGGGCAGATTGGACTGTCTGTGCCGCTCAATAGGTGGGGCTTTGTCTCCTACGCACTTTCGTACGTGACGTGCGTCCTATGCGCGGGCTCACATCGGGCGACGCCCGGTCTCACGGCCCGTTGCACAAGCGATGCTCTGTGTGAGGGTCCGGCCGGCTACGGCAGGAGCAGGTGCACGTCCCCGAACTCGTGCCACAGGTACCGGCCCCGGAGCGCGGCCTCATAGCCCCGCTCGATCGCCGCCCGCCCCGCGACCGCCTCCAGCATCAGCAGGTGCGAGGCCTCCGGCTCGTGCAGCCCGGTCAGCAGCCCGTCCACCACGCGGACCCCGCGCGCCGGCGTCACCACCAGATCGGTCCACCCCGCCCGCGGCCGCACGACCCCGTCACCGCCCGCCGCCGACTCCACGGCCCGTACCGCCGTCGTGCCGACCGCGATGACCCGGCCGTCCCCGGCCTTCGTGGCGTTGATCAGCCCCGCGGACGCCTCGGGCACCGCGAAACGCTCCGGATACGGCGGCTCGTGCGCCTCCGCCGACGCCACCCCCGTGTGCAGGGTGACCGGCGCGAACCGCACCCCCCGGCTCACCAGCTCCGTCACCAGCCGCGCCGTGAAGGGCCGCGCCGCACTCGGCATCTCCGCACTGCCCTCCCCGTCCCCGGACGGCAGCGCGAACACCGTCTGGTGGACGGCCAGCGGCTGGTCCCGCTCCGTATAGGCGTACCGGATGGGCCGCCCGTGCTCCCGCAGCAGCCCCGGCACCCCGCCCCCGGAGACCCGCGCCCACCACAGCCGCTCGCTCCGCCCGCTCAGCGGTTCCTCCAGGACCAGCCGTACACCCCCCGGCAGGCCCACGCACACCTCCGTCCCCGCGGGCGCGGCCGCACGCGCGCGCGTGGTGCCCCGCCCGTCCGGCTCCCGCAGCTCCACCGCCCAGCGGCCGTCGTCCCCACGGGTCGAGAAGTGCACCACCACGCGCGCGTGCCCGGCCCATCCGTCGACGGCCGCCGCCAGCGTGGCCGAGGTGTTGACCACGAGCAGATCCCCGGCCCGCAGCAGCCGCGGCAGCTCCGTGAACGCGTGGTGCGCCACCTCGGCACCCCGGGACACCAGCATCCGTACGGCATCCCGGTCCAGCCCCGGCCCCCGCTGCTCGACGGGAACCCGGGCCGACAACTCCTCCGGCACGCGCACGGCCAGGGTCATCGGGCCCCGTCCACCAGCGCCGGAGCCCCGTACCGCCCGCTCGCCGGCCGCTCGTCCAGCAGCCGCAGGAACCCCGGCACCACGGCGGCCGGCTCCGGCCGCGGCTCGGGATCGTCCGGTACGGCCGCCGCGTACAGGTCCGTGGCCATGTCCCCGGGATCCACCGCCCAGACCCGCAGCCCCGGCTCCTCCACGGCGAGCACCGCCACCAGGTGGTCCAGTGCCGCCTTGGAGGCCCCGTAGCCGCCCCACGTCTCGTACGCCTCGGCGGCCGCGTCCGAAGTGACCGCCACCACGGTCCCCGCCTCCGACGCCCGCAGCAGCGGCAGCGCCTCCTGGACCAGGCCCAGCCCCGCCACCAGGTTCACCTCCAGTGCCCGCCCGAGTCCCTCGAGGGGCAGCTCCTCCAGCCGCACCAGCGGCTCGGCGCCCAACGCGCTCGCGTTGTGCACCAGCAGGTCGACCCCGCCCAGCCGCCACGCCGCCGCCACCAGCTCCGCCCGGTGCGCGGCGTCCGTGACGTCCCCGGGCAGGGCGGTCACACGCGTGCCGTGCGCGGATACGGCCTCGGCGGCGTCCGCCAGGGCCTCGGCGCCCCGGGCGTCGAGCACCAGATCCCAGCCACGCCCGGCAAGGGCCTCGGCGAGCGCCCGCCCCAGCCCCTTGGAGGCCCCGGTGATGATCGCAACCGGCATGATCAGCTCCCTCGTCGTGATCGCGTGCCTTCAACGTAGGAACGGGACCGCCCGGGCCGCCTCGGCCCCGGGCCGCAACCCACCGGGTCCCTTCGCCCTACGCCACGGGCCCGCCGCCCCTGGACCTAGGTCGTGTCCGCAAAGGGCCTGTCGTTCGGATCACGCCGCGAACGCAATGTCCGGGACTCGGCCTCGGCCCCGCGACCTAGGCCCACCGGCCGGGACTCCACCGTCACCGGTCCGATCCGCGCTGTCACAGCCCGCCGGTACCGTGAGGACATGAGCCACGGTCCCCGGTCCGGCCTCGCCGCGGTGAGCTCCGCGTTGCTGGCCATGAGCAGGCATCTCGAGGTGCGCGACGTCCTCAAGACGATCGTCGCCTCGGCCCGCGAGCTGCTCGACGCGCAGTACGCCGCGCTCGGCGTCCCCGACGACCACGGCGGCTTCGCCCAGTTCGTGGTCGACGGCGTCAGCGAGGAGCAGTGGAAGGCCATCGGCCCCCTGCCGCGCCAGCACGGCATCCTCGCCGCGATGCTGCACGAGGCCAGGTCCGAGCGCCTCGCCGACGTCCGCAAGGACCCCCGCTTCGAGGGCTGGCCAAAGGCCCACCCGGACCTGGTCGACTTCCTGGGCCTGCCGATCCGGGACGGCGACGAGGTCATCGGCGCGCTGTTCCTCGCCAACAAGCTGCGTCCTGCGGGGGGACACCCCCCACACCCCCCGGGCCCGAAGCCCGAGGACAGCTGCGGATTCACGCAGGACGACGAGGAACTGCTCGGCATCCTCGCCCAGCACGCCGCGATCGCCCTCACCAACGCCCGCCTGTACGAACGCAGCCGCGAACTGACCATCGCCGAGGAACGCTCCCGCCTGGCCCACGAACTGCACGACGCGGTCAGCCAGAAGCTGTTCTCGCTGCGCCTGACGGCCCAGGCGGCCGCCCGCCTGGTGGACCGCGACCCCTCCCGGGCCAAGGGCGAACTGCAGCAAGTGGCCGCGCTGGCCGCCGAGGCCGCCGACGAACTGCGCGCGGCGGTCGTCGAGTTGCGCCCCGCAGCCCTGGACGAGGACGGCCTGGTCGCCACCCTGCGCACGCAGATACAGGTCCTCGACCGCGCCCACAGCGCCCGCGTGACCTTCTCCGGCCACGGCGTGAAGGCCCTGCCCGCCTCCCAGGAGGAGGCGCTCCTGCGCGTCGCCCAGGAAGCCCTGCACAACGCCCTGCGGCACTCCGGCGCCGACCACGTCGACGTGACCCTGGACCGCCGCGGCGGCGGAGCCGTCCTGCGGGTCACGGACGACGGCAGCGGCTTCGACCCGCAGGCGGTCCGCCGCGCGGGGCGCCACCTCGGCCTGGTCTCGATGCGGGACCGGGCCAGTGGCGCCGGCGGTTCGCTGACCGTGGAATCGGTGCCCGGCAAGGGCACCACGATCGAGATGGAGGTCCCCGGTGGCTGACGCGATCAAGGTCCTGCTCGTCGACGACCACCAGGTCGTCCGCCGGGGCCTGCGCACGTTCCTCGAAGTGCAGGACGACATCGAGGTCGTCGGCGAGGCGGCCGACGGCGCCGAAGGAGTCGACCGCGCCGAGGAGTTGCGGCCCGACGTGATCCTCATGGACGTCAAGATGCCGGGCATGGACGGCGTCGACGCCCTGCGCAGACTCCGCGAACTCGACAACCCCGCGCGCGTGCTGATCGTCACCAGCTTCACCGAGCAGCGCACGGTGGTCCCCGCCCTGCGCGCGGGCGCCGCCGGGTACGTCTACAAGGACGTCGACCCCGACGCCCTCGCCGGAGCCATCCGCTCGGTGCACGCCGGGCACATCCTGCTCCAGCCGGAGGTCGCCGGCGCGCTGCTCTCCCAGGAGGAGGCCAATTCCGGGCCCGGCAGGGGCGGTTCCCTCACCGAGCGGGAGCGCGAGGTGCTCGGCCTGATAGCGGACGGCCGTTCCAACCGGGAGATCGCCCGCGCGCTCGTCCTCTCCGAGAAGACCGTCAAGACCCACGTCTCGAACATCCTGATGAAGCTCGACCTGTCCGACCGGACACAGGCCGCCCTGTGGGCCGTTCGCCATGGTGTGACCGGCTGACACGCTCACCCCACGGCAACACGGAGGGTTCCATTCCGGACTGAGATTCATACCGTCGTGGGAATGTCCCTCACATGGCGCATCCTCGGTGGATCTCCGCCGTTCTCCAGTGCGTGCTGCGGCGCCTGCCGCGGCAATCGCAAGGAGGGCTCAGAAGTGAAGAACCTGAAGAAGGCAGCGGCCGTGACGATGGTGACCGGTGGCCTGCTGGCCGCGGGCGCGGGCATGGCCTCCGCCACCAGCGCGCACGCCGACGGCCAGGCCGTGGGCTCCCCGGGCGTCGGCTCGGGCAACGTCGTCCAGGCGCCGGTGCACGTCCCGGTCAACGTGTCCGGCAACAGCGTGAACGTCGTGGGCATCCTGAACCCGGCCTTCGGCAACTCCGCCGTCAACCACTGACACCCCCACCTCCGCCCCCGAGCCGGAGGTGACACCGGCCTCCCGGGAACACCCGGGAGGCCGCTCAGTCTTCTGCCCGGCCGAGCCTGCGGGCAGTCGTGCCGCTGGGGCGGCACGGGTGGGCGCAGGCTGCACCCCGCAGCGCCGGGTTGCGCAACGCCGTGACCCCGGCCGCAACGCCGAGCACCACCCCACACCGCATCACCGCACCCCCCGCTCCCGCTCCTCCACAACGGAGTTGTACGCCGCGACCTGCGCCCGCCGAGCCGTCCGCTCCACCGGCCGCAACGCCTCCCGCCGAGCGAAGATCTCAGCCGAACTCACCGCACCCCCGTGCCCACTCTCCGTGGCCACCCCGATCAGCGTCCCCACCCGCTGCGCCAGCTCCAGCACCCGCACCGCCCGCGGCGGATACCCCGGCGCCAGCACCTCCCGCCCCCGCTCGGCCCGCGCCCGGTACGCATCGATCGCCGCCTCCGCCACCGGCCCCGACCCGGCCACATCCAGCCGCGTCAGCGCCTCGGTCGCCTCCCGCAGGGCCTCCGCCAGCTCCCGCTCCGCCTCACCCAGCGACGGCACATCCGCAGGCGGCGCCTCCCGCACGGGCAGCACGTGCCACACGACCTCGACATGCACATCACCCTCGGGCCCGGCCTCGTGCACCTCCGGCACCAGCCCGAGCGCGGCCCCGTAACAGACCACCGCCTCCTCGGCGTCCAGCGCCCGCGCGTTGAACTCCGGCGGTCCGCTCAGCCCCAGTGGATGCCCCGGCGCGGGCAGCGCCACCCGCAGCCCGGTCACCCCGAGCGCCCGCAGCCGCCCCAGCGCCAACGTGAGCCCGACGGGCGCCGACTCCCCGGGCAGCCCCGCCACCCGGTGCACCGCGTCCTCGCCGACGATGGCAAGCACGGCGTCATCCGGCGAGACAAGTCCGGCCAAAAGGGCATTTCCCCATGCTGCGAGACGTCCAGCGCGCGGTTCCGTGAGCATGCTCCCACCCTAGGACCCTCCAAGGACCGGACCGAGGGAATGTCCCGGCCGACCGGTGGCGTAGATTTCATGGAGGGCTGCGCCCACCGGCGCGGCGGACCGAGCCACAGGCGTACGCGACAGCCGAGACCGGCCACACTGCAAGGGGAGACAACGCGCTCATGAGCGATGTTCTGGAGCTTCAGGACGTATCCGTGGTCCGCGAGGGCCGGGCTCTGGTGGACCAGGTCTCCTGGTCGGTCAAGGAGGGCGAGCGCTGGGTCATCCTCGGCCCGAACGGCGCGGGCAAGACCACCCTCCTCAACCTCGCTTCCACCTACCTCTTCCCCAGCTCGGGCACCGCCGCCATCCTCGGCGAGACCCTCGGCCAGCCCGGCACCGACGTCTTCGAGCTGCGCCCGCGCATCGGCATGGCCGGCATCGCCATGACCGAGAAGCTCCCCAAGCGCCAGACGGTCCTGGAGACGGTCCTGACCGCCGCGTACGGCATGACCGCCACCTGGCACGAGGACTACGAGGAGATCGACGAGCAGCGCGCCCGCGCCTTCCTCGACCGCCTCGGCATGAGCGAGTACCTGGAGCGCAAGTTCGGCACGCTCTCCGAGGGCGAGCGCAAGCGCACCCTCATCGCCCGCGCCCTGATGACCGACCCCGAGCTGCTGCTCCTGGACGAGCCCGCCGCCGGCCTCGACCTCGGCGGCCGCGAGGACCTCGTCCGCCGCCTCGGCCGGCTCGCCCGTGACCCCATCGCCCCCTCGATGCTCATGGTCACCCACCACGTCGAGGAGATCCCCCCGGGCTTCACCCACGTCCTCATGATCCGCCAGGGCAAGGTCCTCGCCGCGGGCCCGTTGGAGCTCGAACTCACCTCCCGCAACCTCTCCCTCTGCTTCGGCCTCCCCCTCGTCGTCGAACAGGTGGGCGACCGCTGGACCGCGCAGGGCCTCCCGCTGTCCTGACCCGGCCCCCGCGCCCCACAAATCCCAGGGTAAGAACGGCATTTCACACGCTGGGCGCCCTGTCGGCGACAGGGCCCGCGGACCTACCATGACCATGTGGAAATCGACGCATGGCTGTGGTGGCTGATCGGCGCGGCAGCGCTCGGCATCGCGCTCGTGGTCACCGCGATGCCCGAACTCGGCATGCTCGCGGTGGGCGCCATCGCCGCGGCGGTGGCCACCGGCGTCTTCGGCGGCGGGGCCGTCGCCCAGGTCGTCGTCTTCGCGGTCGTCTCCACCGCGGGCATCGCGGCCGTACGCCCCATCGCGAACCGACATCGCGCCCAACGACCCCAACTCGCCACCGGCGTGGACGCGTTGAAGGGCAGACAAGCCGTCGTCCTGGAACGCGTCGACGCCTCCGGAGGCCGGATCAAGCTGGCCGGAGAGGTCTGGTCGGCCCGCGCCCTCGACACCGACCGCGCCTACGAAGTGGGCCAGGAAGTGGATGTCGTGGACATCGAGGGAGCGACTGCGATCGTCATGTGACCTCGCACGACGTAACTGGTGAGAACTCCTCGCGAGGTACGCGACGGTCTGTCAGACTCGACCAGCAAGATCTTCAACAACCATAAGATCTGCCGAAGGCGCCGAGGCGGAGAAGGGTACGGGGAACGACGATGGAACCGGTCATCATCGTCCTGATCATTCTGGTGGTGTTGGTCTTCATCGCCCTGATCAAGACGATCCAAGTCATCCCACAGGCCAGCGCGGCCATCGTGGAGCGGTTCGGCCGCTACACCCGGACCCTGAACGCGGGCCTCAACATCGTCGTCCCGTTCATCGACACCATCCGCAACCGCATCGACCTGCGCGAACAGGTCGTGCCCTTCCCGCCGCAGCCGGTGATCACCCAGGACAACCTGGTCGTGAACATCGACACCGTCATCTACTACCAGGTGACCGACGCCCGGGCCGCGACCTACGAAGTCGCCAGCTACATCCAGGCGATCGAGCAGCTCACCGTCACCACGCTCCGCAACATCATCGGCGGCATGGACCTGGAGCGCACCCTGACCTCCCGCGAGGAGATCAACGCGGCCCTGCGCGGCGTCCTCGACGAGGCCACCGGCAAGTGGGGCATCCGCGTCAACCGCGTCGAGCTGAAGGCCATCGAGCCGCCCACCTCCATCCAGGACTCGATGGAGAAGCAGATGCGCGCCGACCGCGACAAGCGCGCCGCGATCCTCCAGGCCGAAGGTGTCCGGCAGTCCGAGATCCTGCGCGCCGAGGGTGAGAAGCAGTCCCAGATCCTGCGCGCCGAGGGTGAGGCCAAGGCCGCCGCCCTGCGCGCCGAGGGCGAGGCCCAGGCCGTCCGTACGGTCTTCGAGGCCATCCACGCCGGCGACCCGGACCAGAAGCTCCTCTCCTACCAGTACCTCCAGATGCTCCCGAAGATCGCCGAGGGCGACGCCAACAAGCTCTGGATCGTCCCCAGCGAGATCGGCGACGCCCTCAAGGGCCTCTCCGGAGCGATGGGCAACTTCGGCGGCATCGGCGGCGGTTCCGGCGGCAACGGCGGCGCGACCGGAGCCCAGGTCCCCGCCCAGGAACGCCGCGAGAAGCCGTCCATCGACTGACGCGACCCATGCGAAGGGGCCCGCTTCCCAAGAGAAGCGGGCCCCTTCGCACGTCGGCTCGGCTAGGCCGCGTCCAGCGCCAGCCAGTCCGGCAGCGCGGCGAAGTCCTCCTGCGCCAGCGCCAGCAGCATCGCATCCGCGGGCGTCGGCTCGAACGGCTCCCGCAGCAGCGGCATCCCCGCCTCCTCCGGAGTCCGATTGGCCTTCCGGTGGTTGTCCTCCGCGCACGAGGCCACCGTGTTCAGCCACGTGTCCTGACCGCCCTGCGACCGCGGCACCACGTGGTCCACGGTCGTCGCCCGCCTCCCGCAGTACGCGCACCTGTGCCGGTCCCTGACCAGCACACCCCGCCTCGACCACGGCGCTCGTCTTCGGAACGGCACCCGTACGTACTGGCAGAGCCTGATCACACGGGGCGCCGGTATGTCGACCGCGGCTCCCCGCATGCGCAGTTCGGGGTGGGCCTGCTCGACGACGGCCTTGTCCTGAAGCACCAGAACGACGGCTCGGTTCAGCGTCACCGTCGACAGCGGCTCGAAGCTCGCGTTGAGTACCAGCGTGTCCCGCATACCAGCCCACCTCCCGTGTGCACCGGCCCACCCCCTGGCGGGCTGGGATCAACTCTGGCCGGGCACGCCGAGATGGACAACGCAATATCTGCTGCTCCCACGGGGGGTGACCCCCGCGACCCCCGGCAACAAAAATGCCCGCTCCTGATCAATTCCAAGACCAGGAGCGGGCAAACGTTCCGTGAACGCTGGGATCGCCAGGACGGCTTGCTCAGCCTTCTGCGGGCACCTCGTACTCACCGATCAGCTGGGCCCGCGCGATGGTGTGGAAACGCAGGTTGAATCCGACGAAAGCCGGACTGGCGTCCGCGTCCGGACCCAGCTTCTCCTGGTCCACGGCGTACACCGTGAACACATACCGGTGCGACCCGTCCCCGGGCGGCGGCGCGGCCCCGCCGAAGTCCCTGCTGCCGTAGTCGTTACGAGCGTGGATCGCGCCCTCGGGCAGCCCCTCGAACGCGCCGCCGCCCGCACCCACCGGCAGCTCCGTCACCGACGCCGGGATGTCGAACAGCACCCAGTGCCAGAACCCACTGCCCGTCGGGGCGTCAGGGTCGTAGCAGGTCACGGCGAAGCTCTTGGTCTCCGGCGGGAAGCCCTCCCACCGCAGGTGCGGTGAGGTGTTGCCGGCCGCGTAGACCTGAGCGTCCTTGAGCGTCGCCCCTTCCTGGACGTCCTTGCTCTCGACCGTGAACGACGGCACGGGCGGATGGAAGTCGTGGGGGAGCGGCCGCCGCTTGAGCTCGGTCACCTCGGTACCTCCTGATCGGTTCTTGCAGTCCCACCCGAGCCTAGGGCTTTCTCAGAACCAGTTGCGCTTGCTGCCGACCTCGGACAGCCACTGGTTCAGGTAGGCGACCCAGTCGGTCCCCTGGTAGTCGTTGAGTCCCACCTGGAACGACCGGAAGGTGTCGCTGCCCTCGCTGAACAGGCCCGGCTTCTTGTCCATCTCCAGCACCACGTCCATGGCGTGCTGGTCCGCCACGAAGCTCAGCTCGACCTGGTTCAGCCCGCGGTACTGCTGCGGCGGGTAGAACTCGATCTCCTGGTAGAACGGCAGCTTCTGCCGCGTACCCCGGATGACCCCGCGCTCCATGTCCGCGTTCTTGAACCGGAAGCCCAGCTGGATGAACGCGTCCAGGATCGCCTTCTGCGCCGGCAGCGGGTGCACGTTGACGGGGTCCAGATCACCGGAGTCCACGGCCCGCGCGATCTCCAGCTCCGTGGACACCCCGATGTTCATGCCGCGCAGGGCCTGCCCGTCGATCATCGTGATCGGCGTCTCCCACGGGATCTCCAGCCCGAACTGCACCGCGTGCACCGCGCCCGCCTGGAGCTCGAACGCGCCGCCCAGCCGCGACTTCGTGAACTCGATGTCCTGCTTGTACTCCTGGTCGCCGCTCTCCACCTCGACCTTGGCCTGCAGCCCGACCGAGAGCCCCTCGATCTGCTGGTTCACGGACCCGCCCTGGATCCGCACCTCACCCTGGACGACACCGCCCGGCACGACGTTGACCTCGTGCAGCACCGTCTCGACGGAAGCCCCGCCGGCCCCCAGGCTCGCGAGCAGCTTCTTGAACGCCATGACTCTCCCTCTCGCCCACTACGGGTGGATCCTTGATCCCTACAAACGCGATCCGGCCGTGGCCGGTTCCATGCCCTCACCCTGACAAGGCCTGCGCCCACCGGCCACCCCGCCGCGCCACCCGTCTCCAGTACCCTCGGACGGCATGATCGCGACCCCCGACCGTACGCCCCTGCCCAGGGACTTCTTCGACCGGCCCGTCCTCGATGTCGCCCCCGACCTCCTCGGCCGCATCCTGGTACGCACCACCCCGGACGGTCCGATCGCCCTCCGCCTGACAGAGGTCGAGGCCTACGACGGCGCCGACGACCCCGGCTCCCACGCCTATCGCGGCCGCACGGCCCGCAACGACGTGATGTTCGGTCCGCCCGGGCACGTCTACGTCTACTTCACCTACGGCATGTGGTTCTGCATGAACCTGGTGTGCGGCCCCGAGGGAAAGGCGAGCGCGGTCCTGCTCCGCGCCGGCGAGATCATCGAGGGCGCCGAACTCGCCCGCACCCGTCGACTCTCGGCCCGCAACGACAAGGAACTGGCCAAAGGCCCGGCCCGGCTGGCCACGGCCCTGGACGTGGACCGCTCCCTGGACGGTACGGACGCGTGCACCTCGCAGGAGACCCCCCTCCGCATGCTGACCGGCACGCCCGTGCCCTCCGACCAGGTACTCAACGGCCCCCGCACCGGCGTGGCCGGCGAGGGAGCCGTGCACCCCTGGCGCTTCTGGATCGCCAACGACCCGACGGTCAGCCCCTATCGGGCCCATGTCCCGAGGCGCCGCCGAAGTTGACGCGTCCAGGCAAGGTGCGTAATGTAGCCCGAGCCGCTTGATCCGGGTACGGCAATCGCCAGCAGCCGGAAGCGGCCAAACCACTACCTAGCGACTCCCCTCAGCAGGGGCGAATTCGGCGTGCCCGCATGCCTGAATTCGACGCCGACGGACTCGATTATGAGTTGGACGGGGAATCGGCTAACGTAGTGAATGTCGAAAGGCCGACGAGCGAAAGCCCGGGCCGGACGGCAAATCCCGCCGACAGGGAATCGGATCGAGAAAAAGATCTGATAGAGTCGGAAACGCAAGACCGAAGGGAAGCGCCCGGAGGAAAGCCCGAGAGGGTGAGTACAAAGGAAGCGACCGTTCCTTGAGAACTCAACAGCGTGCCAAAAGTCAACGCCAGATATGTTGATACCCCGTCCATCGGACAACCGATGGTCGAGGTTCCTTTGAAAAAACACAGCGAGGACGCTGTGTGCGAGAGGACTATTCCTCCTCTCGCACCGCTCTCGTGGTGTTCATCCCGATTACGGGAAAACATTCACGGAGAGTTTGATCCTGGCTCAGGACGAACGCTGGCGGCGTGCTTAACACATGCAAGTCGAACGATGAACCACTTCGGTGGGGATTAG